>JBOGJN010000114.1:0-3691 GCA_050745445.1 Thermoanaerobaculia bacterium | reverse complement strand
CCCTATTCCATCGCCGTTGGGGACTTCAACGGCGACGGTAAGCCCGACCTCGCCACCGCGAACACTGGCGACGGCGTCTCAATCCTGCTCGGCAACGGGGATGGCACCGTCCAGGCCGCAGTCAACTACGGGGTGGGGACGGCTCCCCTTTCCGTCGCCGTAGCAGACTTCAACGGCGACGGCAAGGCCGACCTCGGCATCGCGAACTTTAGCTCCGGTAACGTCTCAATCCTGCTCGGCAACGGGAATGGCACCTTCCAGCCCGTCGTGAACTACGGGGCGGGATCGGGTCCCCGTTTCCTGGCCGCGGGGGACTTCAACGGCGATGGCAAGCCCGACCTGGCCGTCGCGAACCAGAACTCGAACGACCTCAGCGTCCTCCTCGCGACGAGCTCGAGCATTCGAGCGCAGATGCAAGCTGTGCTCAACGACCTCAAAGCGCTGCGCGGGACAGTGACCGGGGACGCTGCCAGAGACCTGGAACAAGCGATCAAGCATCTCTCCAAATCGCTCGATGCAGGCTTGTGGCTCAACGAGTTTCACCTGCAGCCGAAGAAGGGTAAGAAAGTCTTCAACGAGGACAAACACGTCGTCGAGCGACTAGGCGAGCTGATCGAGGACTGCGGGGGCGCGATTCCTGAGGCGACCCTGCAGGGCTTGATCGATCGCCTGGTGGCTGCGGACGGCCAGCTTGCCTCCCTTGCGATTGCCGATGCGACCGCCGCCGGTCTTGACTCCAGGAAGATCGCCAAGGCCCAGAAAGAAATGCGCCGGGCCGCAAGAGACATCGCCGGAGAGCGCTTCGGTGCTGCCATCGAGCACTATCAACGAGCCTGGGAAATTGTCCAGCTGAGCGGAGAGGAAGAGGAAGACGATTAGCGAGATGCGCAACGTTGAGACTGCCGCAGATTGGCGCAACGGTGCGGCGTCTGCGTGAAGGAGACCGCGATCGGTGATTCTGGTCGACGCCAACTTGACTCGTCGACGCGCATGTCTCGAGCCTCGTGATTGAGCCCGGTCTAAGGCTCTTTCGTTAAAAGCGGCGATTTCGTTCTTCCGACCGACAATCTCGCCTGGCGCGGACTTTCCTTTCTCACCTTGACACGCGACCGGTTTTCGCCGTCCCGATGCCGTCCGAGCAAGCCCGCGGCCTCGAGAACCCGCAGATGTCTGGAGATCGCCGGCAACGAGATCGGGAACGGCTCCGCGAGCTCGGTCACTCGGAAAACACCGGCGGCGACGGTCAGCGCCTCGCCTTCAGCCTCCTCGACGCAACGAATCTCTCATCCAGGGACTGGTGCGAGAAGGGGCAAGAGAAGACGGAGGTCATGAGCTTCGCCCGCAAGAAGCAGCGGTTCGCCGGACATCCCGAGTCGAGGGTCGAGCGTCGAGAGAACGCTGTGAACCCTCAACTCCTGACTCTCGGCCCTCGACGCTTCTTTGAGAACTCCTCGATTCTCTTTCGAAACTCTTCCATCAAGGGGTTCGGGATCGGAATCGAGAGATCGTAGTGCGCGATCTTCCATTCACCCTTCTGCCGGAGCAAGACACCCGAGCCACGGGCGGGGCCGAGGTCCGAGGTCTCGAGATCTTCGTCGAACCAGGCCACGTTCCCGTCGGGCGAGAGCGAGATGTGCCGGGAAACCGCCCGGAAGCTCCAGGTCTTGCGGCTCGCGAAGTGGGGTCTGGCCCACTGCCGGAATTCATCGCGTGTCCAACGCTCGGTCGCGTCGGTGCCGAGGAAGACCGCGTCCGGCGCAAAGTGCGAGAAATACCGCCTCTCGTCTGCCGCGGCGGCCGCCGCATGCCAATCATCGAGCACCGCGGAAACCTGAGTCTGCGGAGAGAGCGGCGCTGTCAGGAACAGCACGAGACACAGAGCCTTCATCGTGGCCTCCTTGCCTTGAGATCGATGAATCCGTGATTCGACGGATCGATGCGCCGATCCTATGAAGCGGGGACCGCCTCACTCGGAATTTCCAGCGGCGTCGCCTGCGAGGCGTGGTGCTCCTTGAGATACGCCTCGGCCTTCATCATGCGCTGTGTGCGCAGGAGCACGCGCGTCAAATACGGAATCTGCGCCGGACGGATCTGGCGCATCCAGTCGATCCATTTCTTCTCGCCGCTCGTGTTCAGGATCGACCGCCGCCAGGTCTCGGCGTACAGCTCGAAGAAGCGTTTGGCTCCCAGCCGCGGCTCGTAGAGCAGATGGTGCATGTCGTACTTGAACCAGGGCTGTCCCCGAAGAACCGGCGCGAACTTCTGGAAGGGGTCGGTGCCCGGAAGAGGCGTCAGGATCGTGTAGCCCGCGCGCTGGAAGCCGTACTTCTTGACGAAGCCCCACAGCTCGCGGAACTGCCACTCCTCCCAGTCGGGATCGACCAGAAAGTTGCCGGTGACTCCGTAGCCCATGTCGCGGGCGATCCGCGCGGCCTCGATCGAGGCGTTCACACCCGTGTCCTTGACGACACGGGCGAGGCCTTCGTCCGAGGCCGCCTCCAGGCCGAAAAAGATGTCGAAGTCCTTCGCCAGCGGCCGCCAGGCCTCGAGCAGCTCCGGGTGCCGACACACAAGGTCCGTGCGCGTCTGGACGAGCAGCCAGCGCTTCCGGACTCCCCTCCTCTTCAAGGCCTCCGCAAGCGCCAGGCTCCTCGCCGGGTGGTTCCAGAAGAGGTCGTCCGCCACAAAGACGCTGTCACCCACCGAAGAGAAGTCCTCGACGACGGCTCCGATCGAGCGTTCGCGGAAGGAGCGGCCATAAAGCTGCCAGACGGAGCAGAAGTTGCAGCGGAAGGGGCAGCCGCGCGCCGTCTCGACCAGCCACACGGGTTTGAAAAGCAAGCAATGGTAGCCGTTGCGGTACCGGGAAACCAGGTCCCGCGCCGGTCGCGGCACGCGATCCAGGCCTGTCCGCTCGGGCAACGGCGGCGTGGCGACCCACCCTCCGCGCGTCCGCAGACGCAGCGCCGGCACCTCTGAAAGCGGCCGGCCCGAGGTCAGGGCGTCGGCAAGGGCCGGCACGACTTCTTCGCCGTCGTCCACGCAGACGGCATCCACGTCGTCGGCCTCGAGCGGAGCCGGGTAGGCCGCGGCCGCATGCCCTCCGACCAGAATGAAAGCCTCGGGCGAGACGCGGCGCACCTGTCGCGCGGCGTCGAGAACCTGGTCGTACTCGAGCGCGTGCATCGCCGAGAGGCCGACGATCCGCGGCCGCGCGCGGGACAACGAGGACCGGATGCCTCCCGAAAAGCGTAGGTCCGCGACCGTGACCTCGTGTCCCCGGGCGCGAAGCGCCGCACCAATGTACTCCAGACCCAGCGGCTCGACGCGAAAGAAGGGGCCCAGGCCGAAGCGCTCGTTGCCGGGGTCCGGGCGCAGCAGCAAAACGTTCACGGAAAGCTCCCGATGAGCATTCGCACAGATTGTATATTCCGCGATCAGTGCGGCAAAGAGAGGCAAGAGACGCGGAGCCGACGCCTGTCCGGCGCGCGCGAACGAAATGGGTCAGCCACGGCCTCTCGAACCGCATCGTCTATGGCGGGCTTTACTACGGCGCGCACTGGCTGCCCAGGGCGGTCTTGAACGCGATCAACATCGTCGGCAACTCGCTCGCCGTAACGTTTCTCGCCAGGACCAAGGAGGGAATCCAGGACAACTTCCGCAGAGGGCTTGGCGTCTCGGAGAAGGAGGC
>JBOGJN010000113.1:0-1190 GCA_050745445.1 Thermoanaerobaculia bacterium | reverse complement strand
ATATAAAGTCGCTATGACGTTCGGTCGCTGGATCGAGCGGGCGTGGCGGACGCGCTTCCGCGCCCCGTACGTCCACCTAGTCCTCGGCGCCCGGCAGACCGGGAAGTCTACCCTTCTCCGGAGGCTCCTCCCCGAAGCTGCGGTGTGGCTTGACTTCTCCAGTCCCGGGCAACGTGCCGAGTACCTGCGCGATCCGGATCGCCTCGTCCAACGCTGCCGGGCGCTGCCCCGCACGAAACGGCCGGCCGTCGTCGTCGTCGACGAGGCGCAGAGCGTACCGGGCAGCTTCGACGCAGTCCAGCACCTCTACGATTCCGACAAGACGCGGTGGCGCTTCGTCCTGTGCGGAAGCTCCGCGCGCAAGCTCCGGGTTACCGGCGCGAATCTCCTGCCGGGTCGATCCATGCTCTACCGGATCTTTCCCCTGGTCGTTCCGGAGCGCCCGTTCCCTGAACCGAGCCCGGCAAAGGACACCGGGTCCCCCCTGCCGCTGCCGCCGTCGCGAGTGGACGAGCCCTGGTTTCCGCCGGCGGACCTCCTGAGTCGGCTCACGTTTGGCGAGCTCCCCGGTATCGCCGTGGCGGCGCCTCGGGATCGCGCCGAGCTGCTCCGCGCCTACTGCCTCGTGTACCTGGAAGAGGAGCTGCGGCGCGAGGCCCTCATCAAGGACTGGGCGGCGTTCTCACGGTTCCTTCGGTTGGCGGCGTCCGAGTCCGGCCAGATGCTCAACTACGCCAAGATCGCCAAGGACGCCGGCGTCTCCCTCCCCACCGTGAAGAACTATTACCAGCTGCTCGAGGACATGTTCATCGCGTTTCGGGTTCCCGGGTTCTCGGGGAGCCCCCGCAAGAGCCTCCTGTCAACAGAGCGCTGCTACTTCTTCGATCTCGGCGTTCGCCACGCCGCCGCTGAGCTGCCGATCGAGGCGGCGGCGATCCGCGCGAATCCCGGGCCCATGTTCGAGCAATGGGTCGGCATCGAGCTGTGGAAACGCCTGAACTACCTCGGCGCGGGCACGTTACGGTATCTCCGGACGAAGGCGGGCGCCGAGGTGGACTTCATCGTCGCGCGGGGCAACCGCCTGGTGCCGATCGAGGTGAAATGGACGGAGAATCCCTCCCCGCAGGACGCTCGTCATCTCCTGACCTTCCTCGCGGAACACCCCAAACCGGCCCCGCACGCCTATGTGG
>JBOGJN010000112.1:0-17164 GCA_050745445.1 Thermoanaerobaculia bacterium | reverse complement strand
CGGCGGACAATCTCCTGCGGCCGCTCTTGATTTCTGGCCGGGCGGAGATCTCGACGCTCCCTGTCTTCCTGGGCGTATTGGGCGGGCTGGCGGCCTTCGGGCCGATCGGGATGTTTCTGGGTCCCGTCCTGATCGCGCTCGTCCTGGCGCTGCTCCGGGTCGCCGAAGAAACCCGGGGAACGGGAAACGGGAACCGGGAAACGAGAGGAAGCTGATCGCCGCTTCGTTTTCCGTTTCCCGTTTTCCGTCTACCCTTTTCGGTTGTGTCAACGGCCGACCCGGTCGGCAACGAAAATGTTTGTCTCGTGAGGCTTCTTTCCGTTGCGGTTCGATGCGAAGACGAGCCTCTTGCCGCTGCGGTCGAACATGGGAAAGCCATCGAAGTCGGGACTGAAGGTGATGCGGGCCAGGTCCGTGCCGTCCTCATAGATCTGGTAGAGGTCAAAGTCGCGCCCCTTCCGATCCGCGAGGTTGGAGGCAAAGATGATCTGGTGCCCGCCAGGGAAAAAGTACGGCGCGAAATTCGCCGCGCCGTTGGATGTGACCGCGTGGTCGTTTCGGCCATCGGCGTCCATGACGCGGATCTCGAGGGCTCGCGGCGCGTAGGTCCCGCGCGACAGGTTTTCCCGGTAACGCGCGAGATCCTCGGGCGTCGTCGGGTGGTCCGCGCGGTAGACGATCCTTTTCCCATCGTCAGAGAAGAACGGGCCTCCATCGTAGCCGGGTGTGTGCGTCAGACGCGTCGCGCGGGAACCGTCGGCGTCGGACGCGTAGATCTCGAGGTCTCCGTCGCGCGCGGACGTGAAGACGATTTTGCGCCCGTCCGGGGAAATCGTCGCTTCGGCGTCGTAGGCGGGGGAGGAGAACAGCGTCCGGATGTCGCTGCCGTCGGGTCTGGCCGTGTAGATGTCGTAGTCATCCAGAGCCCAGACGTAACCGCGGGAACGGTCCGGCCGCGGCGGGCAGGAGGGACCCAGGCGAAACGTGGACGCGTAGAGAATCCGGTCTCCGGAAGGAAACCAGAAGGCGCAGGTCGTCTTTCCCTGGCCGTTGGAGACTCGTCGCAGATCTGAACCATCGGTGTTCATCGTGAAAATCTGGTCACAGGGGAGTTCTCCCCGGTCCGACTGGAAGATGAGCTTCGAGCCGTCCGCGGACCAGTACGCTTCCGCGTTCTGTCCACCGAACGTCAGTTGTCGGACATGCGAGAGGAATCTCTCCTCTCCCGGAAAGAGAAGCGAGGTCCGCTCGGTCGGCTCCGGGGGAGAGCTGGCCCCTCCCGCGGCCATCCAGGAGAGGGCTCCGGCGGCGAGAATGAGATGTGGGCCGAGTGCGAGTCTCATCGGGCGCGGGATTCTACACGCCCGGGGAAACCCCGCGAGGGCGTGAAACGTAAAACGTGAAACGTCAAACGTGGCGGTGCTCCGCTTCACGCTTTACGTTTGACGTTTAACGACCCGTCAGATCCCTACCGGTTGGCGCGCAGGGCAGCCAGGACCGCCAGGTAGCCGGCCAGGATCCCGTCTTCGAAGTTGAACTGGGGATTGGCCGAGAGGAGTTCGTGATCGTGTGGTTGGAGCAGATCCTCAGGTGTGGCGTCCGGTAGGATGCGTCTGGCGAGCGCGAGCAGGCGCGCGCGCTGCGCGTCGATCATCTCCTCGAGGAGGCGATCAAGAGACGGTTCACGCATTTTGAGGCAGGCGGGTTCGTCTTTCATGATTCACGGATCCCAATTCACAAATCGTCACGCTCCGCCCTGTCCGTTTTCCCCTGGCGCAACAACGACTCTGTTCCTGCCAGCCGTCTTGGCGCAATAGAGGGCCTTGTCCGCCCGGTGCATGAGATCCTCGCGGTCCAAGGCGGCGGACGCGTCGGCCACGCCGGCCGAGACGGTGATGCGGAAGGTCCGCCGCTCAAACTCGAGCGGCTCCTCGGCCAGTGTCAGCCGGATGCGCTCTGCGATCGGGTGCGCGGCAAGGGCGTCCGTCTCGGGAAAGAGGACCGCGAACTCCTCGCCTCCGGAACGGCAGGCCAGATCCGAGGAGCGGATGATGGACCGCAGGATTTCGCCGAAGCGGCGGATCGCCCGATCGCCCGCCCCGTGGCCAAGAGAATCGTTGAGCCGCTTGAAGCGGTCGAGGTCGAAACAGGCGACGGCCAGTGCTCCGCCGTAGCGCTCGCGGCGGGCCCACTCCTCGGAGAGCCGCGTCTCGAAGTAGCGCCGGGAGGCAAGCCCTGAAAGCTCGTCGGTGATGGCAATGGTCCAGTTGCGCAGGGTGTGCAGCGAAGCGGTCAAGGGCGGAAGCAGGGCGCGGATCTCGGCCCTGTGTGCGTCGTCGATCGGCTCGGAGCTGCCGAGATCCAGGTGGGCGATCAGACGATCTCCGGAGTAGAGGGGCAGCCGCAGCCGCCGGGTATCGGGGCCGCCCGCGAGCAGGTCCCTGGGCGCGAAGGAGCGCTGTGTCTCGGTGGCCGTCAGCTCAAGCAGCCGCACGGAATCAATCCGCTCTCCCAGATGCGGGCTGGCAGCCTCCAGAATCGGTTCGGCGACCTCCCCCCGCTCCGGGTGGAGGAGCATCCAGACCTCTTCGACGCAGCCTGCTCCGTCCACACGGTAGAGGTCAAAGCGGGAGATCGGAAGGATCCCGGCCGCCGCAGCGCACGCGTGACGCAGGATTTGACGGATGTCGGGAGACTCGGAAAGAAAATGACCTTCCCGTTCGCGCAACTCGAGCCTGGCCAGCAGCCGACGCTCGCGGGAGCGCAGCATGACCACACGCGCGCCGGCGACGATCGCCGCAAGCGCCAGCAAGCCTTCCACCCAGAGGGGGAGCAATCCCGATGAGTCTAGCCGGTCCTTGCGATTTGTGATTTGTGAACAGGGCGGACGAGCACCTGTCTCGCCCCGATCCAGCGATGACCAGTCGTTAATCACGAATCAACAAAAAAGGCCCCCACGAGGGGGCCATTTCGAATCGAGAGAGGGAGAGTTACATCTTCTCCTTGGTCTCGGTGGACGTGGTCTCCTTGGTCTCGGTGGTGGTCGTGGACGTCGTCGCCGTGGCGGCGGTGCCCGTTTCCTCGACAACGGCCGGCTGCTCGCTCGTCGTCGGGGTCTCCGAGGTGGTCTGCTCCTTCTTCTGGCAGCCGGTCACAAGCGCCGTCGCAAACACGGCAACAAGGCCCAGGGTCACTAACTTCTTCATATCCCTCATCTCCTTTTTCTAAGCGTCTTCAACGCGCAAAAAGAATCCCCTGCTGGGAAAAACGGCCGGAATCATACCCCAACGCCCCCCCCTGTCAACTGGCGGGGCGGGTGACTCGACTCGCGCGAAAGCCGCCGATATCCTTGGCTCCGGCCAACGCCGGCGGGCAGATCGGAGGGACAGGGGTGTTCGAGGGCTTGGGCGAGCGGATCCAGGGGGTCTTCAAGGAGCTCCGGGGCGAGGGGCACCTGACTGACTATCACCTGGACACCGCGCTGCGGGAGATTCGCCTCTCGCTGCTCGAGGCAGACGTGGCGGTGCCGGTCGTGCGCCAGTTCACTGCCCGGGTCAAGGAGAAGGCGTTGGGCGCAAAGGTTCTGCAGCAGCTTTCGCCGGCCCAGGAGGTGACACGGATTGTCCGGGACGAACTGATGGCGTTGCTGGGAGGCCAAAAGGCGGACCTGGATCTGTCTGGCCAGCCTGCCGTCATCGCTCTCGTGGGGCTCCAGGGTTGCGGAAAGACGACCTCGGCCGCCAAGCTCGCCGCCAGACTTCAGTCTCGGGGGCGTTACCCGCTGCTCGTGGCCGCGGATCTTTCCCGTCCGGCCGCGGTGTCGCAACTGAAGACCCTCGGCAAACAGATCGGCGTGCCGGTCTTTGACCCCGGAGAGCGGCGCGATCCGGTGGAGGTCGCCCGCGAGGGGCTCAAGGAGGCGAAGCTGACCGGCCGCGACACGGTGCTCGTCGATACGGCCGGGCGACTCCACGTCAACGAAGAGCTGATGCGCGAAGTGCGCGCCGTGGTCGACGCCATCTCGCCCCGGGAGACTCTGTTCGTGGCCGATGCGATGACAGGGCAGGATGCGGTGCGCTCCGCCGCCGGCTTCGCGGCGGCCTTGCGACTGACGGGCGTGATTCTCACCAAGACGGACGGGGACGCCCGCGGCGGCGCGGCGCTGTCCTTCGTCTCGACGCTCGAGCTGCCGATCAAGTTCGTGGGCGTTGGAGAGAAGCCCGAGGATCTCGAGCCCTTCCACCCCGACCGGATGGCCTCGCGGATTCTGGGCCTGGGCGATGTGCTGACGCTGATCGAGAAAGTGGAAGCGCAGGTGGACGCCTCCTCCGCGCAGCGCCTGGCCGACCGGACGGGCGCGGGAGAGTTTACGTTGGAGGACCTGCGCGAGCAGCTTCGTTCGGTCAAGAAGATGGGTCCCCTTTCCGGGCTTCTCGATCTTTTGCCCAAGGCGGGAGCCCTGAAGGTTCCGGGGCAGGTCGTGGACGAGAAGGCGCTCACGCGGGTCCAGGCGATCCTCGACTCGATGACGCCCGAGGAGCGCGCCTACCCTCAAGTCTTGAACGGGTCCCGTAGGAAGAGAATCGCCGCTGGCTCGGGGACCACGGTGTCCGAGATCAACCGGCTCCTGAAGCAGTATCAGCAGATGAAGAAGCTCCTCAAGACCGCTCGCAAGGGGGCGCCGGGTCTGGACCTCTCGCGCCTGCCGCTGCCGGCCCCGAAGGCGTAAAACGTGAAACGCAAAACGTGAAACGTAGAAAACACGTGGGTCGGCTTCCTTTTACGCTTGACGTTTTACGTTTTGCGGCCCCGATCGGTTAGAATGGCCGACTTTAGTTGCGGTCCAGTTGGGACTGGACTGGAGAGGATGCCTCTGATGCTCAAGATTCGCCTGCGTCGTATGGGAGCGCGCAACCGCCCCTATTACCGGATTGTCGTCTCCGACTCGCGACGAACGGCGCGAGCGGAAGTCCTGGAAGAGCTCGGCTCTTACGACCCGATCTCCGGGCCCCTGTCCTTCTCCGTCGACCGGCAACGCATCGATCGCTGGATCGCACGCGGTGCCGAGCCTTCGCCGACCGTGAAGTCGCTGCTCGCGCGTCCACCGGTCTCGGAGGCGTCCTGATGCCCTTGGAAAAAACGGCGGAGGGCGCTCCCATGAAGCGGCTGATCGAGATGATCGTCCGGCGGCTATCCGATCGCCCGGAGGAGACGCGCGTCGCGGAGAGCTTCGAGGGGCGCACGGCGGTCTACGAGATCTCGGTTCCGGAGGAGGACCGTGGACGCCTGATCGGGCGCGAGGGGCGAACGGTGCGGGCGCTCCGCGCCTTTGCCGGCGCCGCCGCCGCCGCCCGAGGAAAGCGCGTCATCGTCCGGGTGCGGGACTGAGAGCGTAAGCCGTGAACCGTAAGCCGTAAACCGAAGCGGCTCATGTCCTCGGCTCACGGCTCACGGTTGACGGCTCACGACACGGCGTCCATGCTCCTTGTCGGCACGGTCCGCCGCCCACACGGACTGCGTGGCGAGGTCTCCGTGGAGGTCGCGACCGATTTTCCAGAGCGTTTCGTACCCGGCTCGATTCTCACCTGGAGCGCGGGCGTGCGGCAGTGTGCACTCACGCTCCGGAGCGCCCGCCGCCACGGGGCGAGGATGCTGATGTGTTTCGAGGGGGTGCCGAACCTCGAGGCGGCGAGGGAGCTTGCCGGGGGCGAGCTCTGCATCCCGGTAAAGGACGCGGTCCCGGCGCCGGAGGACTTCTATTACAGCCACGAGGTCGACGGGTGGTCGTGTCTGGACATTGCAGGGAAGGTCCTGGGCGTCGCCAGGGGTCTCGCCGAGACGGCGGCGGGACCTCTTCTGTCCGTCGAGACGTTGACGCGGAAGGAGACCCTTGTGCCCTTCGTGCGCCCGATCGTGGTCTCAGTGGATCGCGCCGAGCGGCGGATCGTGCTCGACCTTCCCGAGGGGCTCCTGGAGCTCTAGCCGGAATTCTTGACGATGCGCAGGTTGCGGATTGCCTTGACGCGCTGCACCATCCGTGTTCCGGCTGGATGAAGATCAAGAATCCCGGTGGGGTCTTGCCGTCGTACCCATGCAGATCGAAATTCTGACGATCTTTCCCGAGTACTTTCGTTCGCCGCTGGCGGCGAGCCTGCTTGGCAAGGCGATCGCGGCCGGGCTCATGGAAGTCTCCGTCACGGATCTGCGCTCCTTCTCGCAGGACAAGCACCACAGGGTGGACGACGAGCCCTACGGCGGAGGCCCGGGAATGGTCCTGATGGCGCCGGTCATCGCCGCCGCGGTCGAGGCGCGGCGCGGAGACCCGCCGGCCCGGGTGGTGCTGCTGACTCCCGAGGGAAAAAGGTTCGATCAGGCGATGGCCGGCGGGCTCATCGTCCACAGACGCCTCCTGCTTCTGTGCGGGCGCTACGAGGGGATCGACGAACGCGCGCGCCTGCTTGGCCTCTTCGATCAGGAGATCTCCCTGGGGGACTTCGTGCTGCCGGGCGGCGAGGCCGCGGCGCTTGCGATTGTCGAGACGCTCTCGCGGCTCCAGCCTGGCGTCGTGGGTTGCGCCGAGTCGGTCGAGCGGGAGTCCTTCGTGCGCAGCCGCCTGGACTATCCGCACTACACGCGCCCCCGGCAGTTCCGAGGACTCTCGGTTCCCGAAGTGCTTCTCTCGGGAGACCACGCGCGCATCGGCCGCTGGCGGCGAGCCCGGGCTCTGGAGGCCACGCAGAAGAGAAGACCCGATCTGCTGCGACGTCGGCCCGAGGAGCCGGGGGAGGGAGAAGAGTAGGGAGAATTGGTGATTGGCGATTTGTGATTCGTGATCAGGGCGCGGAAGGCCTTCCTTGCGAGATGTTCACAAATCACCAATCACAAATCACAAATTCCTCCGGGGTTGCCAAAGTCCGCGAAGTCGTCTAGACTCAAAATCCGATTTCTTCCGAGGGGTTGTCATGAGTGACTTGCTGCTCGAGGCGGAAAAACCCGTTCTGCGCCCGGATTTGCCGGACTTTGCGCCGGGGGACGCGGTCCGCGTGCATGTGAAGGTGCGCGAGGGAGAGAAAGAGCGTATCCAGGTCTTCGCCGGAATTGTCATCGCGCGTCGGGGGGGCGGAGCAAGGGAGACCTTCGCGGTGCGCAAGATCTCGAGCGGCATCGGTGTCGAGAGGATTTTCCCGCTGCACTCGCCCGTGATCGACCGGATCGAGGTCGAGAGAAAAGGGTCGGTCCGGCGCGCGAAGCTCTATTACCTGCGGGCCCGCAAGGGGAAGGCCGCCCGGATCGACGAGAAACGGGCCGAGTAACTCTTCGGTCTCTCCAGAAGTGGCGTTCGACCCTCTTTCCGCGCTCTTCGCGGAGTTGGGTCGTCTGTGCCAGCTCAGCCGGCTCGAGAAGGAACTTGCCCGGCGCGGCTACCGCCTGGTGGCGGGTGTGGACGAGGCCGGGCGGGGGTGCCTGGCGGGTCCCGTGGTGGCGGCCGCGGTCATTCTTCCGGAGGGATGTCTGCTGCCAGGCCTGGATGACTCCAAACGCCTCGATCCGGCTTCTCGCGATCGCTTGAGCGAGGAGGTGCGCCGACGCGCCGTGGCGGTCGGTGTGGGAGTCGTGAGCGCCACCGACATCGACTTCCGAAACATCCTGCGGGCCAGCCTTGCCGCGATGAAGATCGCGATCGAATCGCTGCGGCCGGAACCGGACGTCATCCTGGTGGATGCCGTGTCGGTCCCCGGCATGCGCCGGCCGCAACTTCCCATCGTCCATGGCGACGCCCTTTGTTCGTCGATCGCGGCCGCCTCGATCGTGGCGAAGGTCCACCGGGACGGGTTGATGGGCGGGCTCGCGCGTGACTACCCCGCATATGGCTTCGAGCACCACAAAGGCTACGGAACGCCGGAACACTGGGAGACGCTGCGTCTCTACGGGCCGTGTCCGGAACACCGCCTGACCTACCGTGGTGTGGTGGGCGGCCTCGGGGCAGACGTCGAGCGTTCCGTGGCGCCGACGGGGCGGCGGGCCGGGAAACGGGAAACGAAAAACGGGAAACGAGGTTTCCACTGAGGCCGCGTCCGCAACTGTTCCTGCGGCCCCGGCGCGAGACTTCCTTTGCCGTTTTCCGTTTTCGGTATCCCGGCAGAATCCAAGCTAGAATTTCGACCGATGCCCCCTAACCGCGATCAGCTCCTCCAGTCCGCCGAGAAGGCCGCCGCGAAGGGCAGGCTTGACTCTGCCTTGAAGGACTATCTGCGGGTGCTGGACGACAACCCCAAAGACATCTCGACGCTCAACAAGGTGGGGGATCTCTACGTCCGGATGAACCGGCCCGCCGATTCGGTTCCGTTCTTCATCCGAATCGCGGACTTCTACGCGCGCGACGGCTTCTTTTTGAAAGCCATCGCCATCTACAAGAAGATCAACAAAATCGATCCTGCGAAGCTGGAGGTCTACGACCGTCTGGCGGATCTCTACCACAAACAGGGGTTAACGCAGGACGCGCGTAGCCAGTATCAGGTGCTGGCGGATCATTACCTGAAGAGCAACAAACCCGACGAGGCGATCGCCGCTTACAAGAAGATGACGACCGTCGATCCCAACGACCTGAAGATTCAGGTCCGGCTCGCGGACCTCTACCGAAACAACAAGCAGATCGACCAGGCGGTCATGCAGTACGGCCTGATCGGATCGATGCTCTTGCGGCGAGGGGCGCACGATGAGGCGGCGGCCGTGTTCCAGAGGGCGCTCGAGCTCTCGCCCAACGACGCCGGGATCCAGAAGAACCTGGTCCGGTCGCTCTTGGCTCAGAAGAACCCGACGGCGGCCATCGCCATCGTGAAGGCGGCCCCTCGTACGGCCGACACCATGGCGCTGTTGGCGGAGGCGCAGCTGGAGATGGGCCAGAAAGGGGACGCCGCTCACAGCGTCGAGCAGGCCATTGCTCTGGATGCACGGCATGAGGGGGCCCGGGTGCTGTTGTGCCAGTTTCGGCTGGCCGAGGAATCCTACGACCAGGCCCTCGCGGCCGTCGCCTCGCTGGTGGATGCTGCTGTTGCGAGCAAGGACGCGGCGCGAGCGGCCGGTCTTCTCGCGCCCATTCTGCAGGCCAATCCCGCGCACCGTGAGACGCTCCAGAAAATGGCGGCCGTCCGGGAAGCCGAGGGAAACGCTCCCGAGGCGGCGCGGTTGCGTTTGTCGCTCGCGCGGGAGGACGAATCGCGTGGCGAGACCGCGTCGGCCGTCAAGAATTACCAGCTCGTGCTGCGATCCGTACCGGGGCAACCCGATGCGATCGCGCGGCTGCACGAACTGGCTCCGTCCGTTCCGCTCCCGTCGGGGGCAACCGCCGTGCCGCGTCTTTCGCAGGCGGCCGGCCCCGGCCCGGCGGCGGGAGCCCCCGTGCAAGGTGTCGGGGATGCTTCGGCACCCGCCGCGTCCGCCGCCGACCAGGAGATCGAAACTCTGGTGGTCGAAGCAGAGGTCTTCGCGAAGTACGGTCTGACGGACAAGGCCGTCGAGAGGCTGCGCACGCTCGTGCGGAGACGGCCGGATCTGGTTCGGGCGCGGCAACGGCTGGTCGAGCTGATGGTGGAGTCCCAGAACCCTGCCATGAAGCAGGAGGCGGAGGCGCTGGCCGAGAGCTTCCGCCGCGAGGGGCGGGTGCAGGAAGCCGAGGAGCTGCTTGCCCGCGTGGCCAAGGCGGCCATTCCGGCCGCGCCGCGGCAGCCCGCCGCGCCGGTACGGCCGGCGGCGGCCGAGGTTACGTTCGACGAGTTTGAGATCGAACCCTCGCCTGCTGCGCCAGCCGAACCGGAACCCATAACGGACCTGGTCGACGAGTTGACGAGCCTCGCGGATCCGGAAGTTCCGATTGTAGAAGCGCAGCCTCCGGCGCCGCCGCTGACTGCGTCCGCCGGCACGCACCGGGAAACACCCGCCACACCGCACGCCTCGATGGACTCGGAGTTTGTCGCCTATGAGGAACTCGACTCGCTCCTCGAAGAAGAGATGCAAAAGGCGGGTGAGGCGCCTCTCGCCGCGCCGCGGCAGCCCGCCGCACCGGTCGTCGAGGAGCAGAACCTCTTTGCCGACGAGCAGCAGTTCTTCAACCTGGCGGAGGAGCTCGAAAAGGAGCTCGCGGAAGAGGCGCCCCCGCCCGTTGCGCCTGTCATGGCGGGCCCGGAGGGAGAGGCCTCTCTGGAGGAAATCTTCCGGGAGTTCAAGAAGGGCGTCGAGCAACAGCTCTCGGCCGAGGACTACGAGACCCACTTCAACCTGGGGATCGCCTACAAGGAGATGGGTTTGATCGACGAGTCCATCGGGGAGTTCCAGCTCGCGAGCAAGGACGCGAACCGGACGGTGGAGTGTTGCAGCATGCTCGGCCTCTGTTTTCTCGAGAAGGGGATGCCGCAGCTGGCCATCAAGTGGTACCGCAAGGGTCTGGAGACACCGGGGATTCCGGAGACGGCCAGCATCGGCCTCCTGTACGACCTGGGGTGCGTCTATCAGTCCGCGGGCGAGACGGAGCTCGCCTACCGCACCTTCCTCGAGGTCTACGGCTTCAACACGAACTATCGCGACGTCGTCCACCGCGTCAAGGAGCTGGAGGGAGTCAAGAAGGATTCGTGATTGGTGATTGGCGATTTGTGATCAGGGCGCTCGATCCGCGGTCATCACGGATCACAAATCGCAAATCAAAAGTCGTTCATGCCGCCCGTTCTGTCCGTCCGTGACCTGACCGTCGAGCTCTTCCTGGAGGGACAGTGGCGCTCGGCCGTGGCCGGCGTCAGCTTCGATCTGGAGGCCGGGGAGTCGCTTGCGATCGTGGGTGAGAGCGGCTGCGGCAAGACCCTGCTCGCCCGGGCCCTCGTGAATCTGGCTCCCGAGCAGGCGCGTGTCTCCGGGTCTGTCGCCTGGCAGGGCCGCGACCTGCTTGGCCTGCCGGAGGACGCCTGGCGGGAGATCCGCGGCCGGCAGGTTGCGCTGGTGTTTCAGGAGCCGGGGGCGGCACTCGACCCGGTGCGCACGATCGGCGACCAGATCATCGAGGCGATCCGGCTCCACCGCTCCGTCTCCCGCACGGACGCGCGGGAGATCGCGCGGCGGCTTCTGATGGAGGTTTCGTTGCCCGATCCGGAGGGCTCCCTGGCGCAGTATCCCCATCGGCTCTCGGGAGGGCAGAAGCAGCGCGCGTTTCTCGCGATGGCGCTGGCGGCGGATCCGGCCGTCCTGATCGCCGATGAGCCGACGACAGCGCTCGACGCGACGGTTTCCGCCCAGGTCCTGGAGCTCCTCGGCCGGCTCCGAAAGGGGCGCGGCCTGGCGCTTCTCCTGATTACCCATGACCTCGGCTCCGTGGCGCGCCACAGCGACCGAGTGCTCGTGCTCTACGCGGGCAGGGTGGTTGAGCAGGCGCCGACGCCCGTTCTCTTCCGTGAGCCTTCTCACCCCTACACGCGGGGTCTCCTCGATTGCGCGCGGCGGGTTGGCGCGGACGAGCCACGGGGAGACAAGCGTTTGCGGACCATCGCCGGAGCGATTCCGGACCTCGCGTTCCGGCTGGAAGGCGCCTGCGCCTTCGCGCCACGCTGTCCGCAGCTCTTCGAGCCTTGCGAGGGGCGCGAGCCCTCGCTTTACGAGGTGGGCGCGGCGCGGGCGCGATGCTTTCTCTATGAGACGGGAGCCCGAGGCCGGAAGCCGCCGGCCGAGAGCCCTCAGGAGCCGTGAGCGAGGACAGACTGATCCTGCGGGTCGAAGATCTCGAAAAGAGGTATCCGATTCGCCGTGGACTCTTTGGGCGCGCGGAAGGATCGGCGGCTGTCGTGCGTGGCGTCTCCTTCGGGGTCCGCCGCGGCCAGATCCTGGGACTCGTTGGGGAATCGGGCAGCGGCAAGACAACCACGGCCCGCCTGATCGCGCGCCTCGAACCGCCCGACGCGGGGCGGATCTTCTTCGAGGGTGTCGACTGGCTCGCGCTTTCCGGGGAAGAGTTGCGCGGCCGGCGCCGCGAACTGCAGATTGTGTTTCAGGATCCCTACACTTCGCTCAATCCCCGTATGAGGGCGGGGGATCAGGTGGCCGAGCCGCTGCGTGTGCAGCGGCTCCTTCCGCGCCGAGAGATCCGCGAGCGGGTGGCGGAGCTTCTGGCGGAGGTCGGTCTTCCCGCCTCCGCGGCCGTCCGTTTTCCCTCGGAGTTCTCGGGCGGACAGCGGCAGCGGATCGCGATCGCGCGTGCCCTGGCGACCCGCCCGAAGTTCGTGGTCTGCGACGAGCCGGTCTCGGCGCTGGATGTGTCCGTGGCGGCGCAGGTCGTGAACCTCCTCCTGGATCTGCGGGAGAGAAACGGTCTCTCCTACCTCTTCATCTCGCACGATCTCGCCCTGGTCGAACGGCTCGCGGACCGGATCGCCGTGATGTACCTGGGAAGGATCATCGAGGAAGGGCCGGCGCCAGAGGTGTCTTCGCGTCCCCTCCACCCGTACACGGCCGCTCTGCTCTCGGCCGTGCCCGAACCCGATCCACTTTCGACGCGGACACGCATCGTGCTCGCCGGGGATCCGCCTTCGCCCTCCTCCCCGCCGCCCGGCTGCGCCTTTCACCCGCGTTGCCCGATCGCCCGTCCGCGTTGCCGCGAGGAGGCCCCAGAATTAGCCACGATTGCCCCGGGCCGCACTGCGGCGTGTTTCTATCCGGGCGAGCTGAAGGCCGATTTGTGATTTGTGAATAGGGCGGACGAGTTGCTATCTCGCCTTGCTCACAAATCACCAATCACCAATCACAAATTCCTATATTCTTCCCTCGCCCGGAGGGAAACATTCGCCCTGCGAATGCGTAAAAGGGGTGACGAAGGAGTAACGGAATGAAGAGGTTGCAGAACCAGGGCAAGGCTGCTGCCATCGCGGTGGCCATCGGCGTCTTGACGCTCTCCGCCGGCGCCGCGGCCGAGGATCGGCCGGTGGTGTCGGCCCGAGCCGGACAGCGCCCGCCGCGCCCGATGCCGGCCGCTTCGGCAGAGGGGATCCGGCTTTCGCTCGACCAGGCGATCGGCCTGGCGCTCGCCAACAACCGGGATCTGGACGTCACGGTCAACGCCGCGGAGGCTTCCCGCTATACCCTCTTCGGCAACCAGGGGATCTTCGACCCTGTCCTCACGGCCGACTTCACCCGCGGGCATGCGGAACAGCCCGCGAGCAGCCTGCTCGTGGGAGCCCCGGTCAGCACGCAGGACACCAGCATCTGGGGGGCGCAGGTCACGCAACTGGCGCCAACGGGAGGCACCTTCAGTCTCAGCTGGACCGGAAACCGAACGGCAACGAACTCCACGTTCTACTTCATCAATCCGTCCTATTCGGCCGGCCTCGGCCTGTCGTTGAACCAGCCGCTCTTGAGGTCCTTTGGCTCCAACGCCACGACCTGGCAGATCCGAATTTCCCGCAACACGCGGGACACGGCCTACCAAACATTCGTGCGGAGTGTGCAGGCGACGGTCAACGGCGTCGAACAGGCATACTGGGACCTCGCCTCCGCGATCCAGAACCTCGACGTGAAGAAGGAATCGCTCCGCATCGCCAAGGACTTGAACCGCATTACGAAGATCAAGATCGACGTGGGTTCACTCGCGCCGATTGAGATCTACCAGACGGAATTCGGCATCGCCACCGCGGAGGAGGACATCATCACGGCGGACCGCCTGATCGGAGACGCGCAGGACCGCCTGAAGCGGCTCTTGAACGTGGATTCGGCGAAGTGGGTCGTTCCGATCGTGCCGACCGACCCGGTGCAGGTGCCGGAAGTCGCGATCAACCTCGAGGAGGGGACCAGGACGGCGCTCGCCCGCCGCCCCGAGATCCTGGCGCAGGCGTACGTCACCGACTCCGACCGCATCCAGTACGAGTACTGGTCGAACCAGGTCCTGCCCGGTCTCAACCTCGTCGGCAGGTACGGAAACATCGGCCTGGCCGGCACGGTATACGACAGCGCGGGCAACATCACCTCGACGGAAGGTTACGGCGACGCTTTCGGGCAGGTGCTCGACTCCAAGTACAAGAACTGGTCGATCGGCTTGAACTTCTCGTACCCGATCTTGAATCGTTCCGCCCGTGGCGCGCGCGGCGCCGCGCGATACACCTGGGAGGCGAATAAGGCGCTGCTGACGACGACCGAACAGAATGTGTTTGTCGAGGTTCGGGCGGCGGCGCGTGCGATCGATAGCTCTCGGCGCCAGATCTCGGCGGCCTCCAAGGGCCGGGAGCTGGCCGAGAAAAACCTGGACGCGGAGAAAAAGAAGTTCGACAACGGCATGAGCACGACGTTCCAGGTCAATCAGATCCAGCGAGACCTGTCGGACGCGCGTACGAAAGAGCTCCTGGCCTTGGCCATCTACCGCAAGGCCCTGGCCGCATACCATTTCTTCGTGGCGGACATCCTGGACTGGAAGAAGATCCAGGTCGAAGGGGTGCCGGAGGCCGCGCCGCCTCCCACCGAAACCAGGGGGGACGTCCGTTAGTGACGGCAGCTGTCCTAATCTTCCGATCGCGTTCCGGCGCCTTTGGCTCTCTCCCGCGTGGCAGGAGCGCTCTTTGCGCCGGTCAAGACCTTCGAGTCGATCGCGCAGCGGCCCACCTGGCTCGCGCCATTGATCCTCTGGACGGTCGTGTCCATAGTCGTGACGGCGATTGTCCTGCCCAAGATGGACTTCGAGCGGATGGCGCGGCAACAGATGGAGAAGAGCGGTCAGACCATCTCCGAGGAGCGCCTGCAAGAGATCGCCCAGCAGCAGAAAAAGATCGGCGGCGCGATCGCGTACGTCTTCGCCGGCGCAACCCCCGCGATTCTGGCCCTCCTCGTGGCGGTGATCTTCTGGGGATCCCTCAAGGCGTTCGGCTGGGATTCCACGTTCCGGCAGGCCTTCGGCGTCACGGCGCACGCCTTTCTGCCGGGGATCGTTGGGGCGCTCCTGCTCGTCCCGGTTCTCCAGGCCCACGAGTCGGTCGATCCCCGAGGCATCGGAGACCTGCTGCGCTCGAACCTGGGCTTCCTGGTGGAGCGCGATATGTCGAAGGTGCTGCATTCGCTGCTTGCGTCCGTCGATGTCTTCTCGTTCTGGTCCCTGGGGCTCTTCGTCGTCGGCTTCGCGGCGGCGGCCAACGTGAGCCGCAAGCAGTCGGCGTCGGTCATCCTCACGCTCTGGTTCCTCTTTGTCCTGGGCAAGGCCGGCGTCGCGGCCCTGGGCTTTGGCGGGTGAGGCGGCGATGCTGATCGATATCCGGGAGATCACCAAGATGTACGCAATGGGCGAGGAGAAGGTCCACGCCTTGTCGGGCGTCACGCTGGGTGTCGAGCGCGGAGAGTACGTGGGCGTCATGGGCCCCTCCGGCTCGGGCAAGTCGACCCTCATGAACCTGATCGGCTGCCTCGACACGCCAACCTCG
This sequence comes from Thermoanaerobaculia bacterium, assembly GCA_050745445.1. Classification (GTDB taxonomy): domain Bacteria; phylum Acidobacteriota; class Thermoanaerobaculia; order UBA5066; family Gp7-AA6; genus JBOGJN01. The sequence goes on along the minus strand of JBOGJN010000112.1, from coordinate 1,733 downwards.
GGTTCCTACGTCCTGAACGGCCGGGAGGTCGCGCGCATGACCGACGACGAGCTCGCCGGCATTCGGAATCAGGAGATCGGCTTCGTTTTTCAGACCTTCAATCTGCTGCCACGAACCAATGCCCTCCAACAGGTGGAGCTGCCGCTCGTCTATTCGGGGCTTTCGCGCAAGGAGAGGCGGGAGAGGGCCGTCCGCTCGCTCGAAGCGGTTGGCCTGGCCGACCGGATGGGGCACCACCCCAGCGAGCTCTCGGGCGGCCAGCGCCAGCGGGTCGCGATCGCCCGCGCGTTGATCAACGACCCATCGATCCTGCTGGCCGACGAGCCCACCGGCAATCTCGACTCGCAGACAGGCGCCGAGATCATGGCGCTTTTCGACCAGTTGAACGCACGAGGGAACACGATCGTCCTGGTGACGCACGAGGAGAACATCGCGGCGCACACCCGACGGATTGTCCGGCTCCTGGACGGCAAGGTTCGCGACGACTGCCCCAACGAGCGCGGCGCCGCAAGGCTCGCCGTGCCGGCCTCGGCCCCGGCGGTGTAGGCGGACGCCGATTCCCGCGGGGCGCTACGGGGCCTTGCCCGGGGCTGCGGCATGCGGCCGCAGGATCTCCGAGAGGAGATCGGGTCTTGAGGGATCCCTCTCGAGGTGCGGATAGCGGGCGCGACCGTTGTCGTCGAGGCGGCAGCTCCGGAAGAACTCACCGTTGCGAGGTCCGCGCGCTGCCGCCGTTGTAATCTCTCCGCCGCGGATCTTGCCGGAGCGCGCGTTTGAGAAACATCCTCTACCTCCACGGCTTCGCTTCCTCGCCCCGAGGCAGGAAGGTGGCGGCACTGCGAGAGCGACTGGAGCCGAAAGGCTTCCGTGTCGTGGCGCCGGACCTGAACGTCCCCTCCTTTCAGAAGCTCGACTTCAAAGCCATGGCAAGAGTTTCGGTTTGGGAGGTCAAGAAGCACCTGCCGGCGGTGGTCGTGGGCAGCTCGCTCGGTGCGCTGGTGGCCCTGGAGGCGGTTCGCATCGCCCGGAACGCCCCCCTGGTCCTCCTGGCCCCTGCCCTGGGTCTCGGTGAGAGCTGGGTGGAGAAGATTCCTCCGGAGGATCCACCCGTGTTCTTCCACCATGGCGAGGGCCGTGAGCTTCCGATCCACCGCCGCTTTTTCGAGGAGATGACCCGTGTCGCGGCCGACCGAGAGCCGCCGCCCGTCCCGGTCGCCGTGCTGATGGGCCGGAACGACGAGAGCATCCCGTTCGAGACGGTCCGTGAGGTTTGGAAGCGTTGGGAGAAGACCGGGCAGCTAGCCTCCGGCTCCCGTTTCATCGAGCTCCCGGACGGGGATCACGGGCTCGTGGACTTCGTGGACCGCATCGCGGAAGAGATTCAGTCTCGCAGCTCTCAGGGGGAACCTTCGGTCCCCAGCTCTTGACTCTCGACTCTCGACTCTCGACTCTCTGAACCCGGATTATTCATGGTCACCCGGTCGAGACACGGGCGAGTGTGTGAGCCGAGCGGCGTTTTCTACGGAGGCGGGACGCCTGGAGGCGAGACACCTTGTCCGCGACAGAGATTTTCCGTCGAGACAAGGAAGCGCGACGACGGCGATGCGGGAGCATTGTGGAGGAGCGATGACGACGTATTCGCTGGAAAAGATCGGAGCGGCGACCGGAGTCGATCATGAATAATGCGGGTTAATATCCGCGTTCCATGGCGCTCGGCGGGCTGGGGCTGTTTC
>JBOGJN010000111.1:0-8179 GCA_050745445.1 Thermoanaerobaculia bacterium | reverse complement strand
GGTCTGTACGCCCTGCACGTCGTCGGTGGCCGCCTGGGCGCCGCGGATCTCCCGCAAGAGCTTGTCGATCTCGAAGAGGAAGGCCTGAAAGTCCGGCGCCGCGAACTTCTTGAATGTCAGTTCCGTCGCGATGATGTACCCATCCGCGATGCTCTGCACCATGCTGTAGGCCGAACCGCCCGCGAAAACGGCCATACTCAAGCGAGAGTGTAATCCAACGACCTGGAGAGCTGTCAGCTGTCGGCCCTCAGCTCAGCCGAAGGGACCGGGCGGCCAGGTGCCCGGCTGAAAGCTGACAGCTGAGAGCTGAGAGCTGAGAGCTGGGGTACCATCCGCTCCCCTATGGCATCTGCGGGGGTGGATTACCTGGATTTCGAGTCGCTCTTGACCGAGGAGCAGCGGTTGGTCCGAGACACCGTCCGCGGCTGGGTGGAGGAGCGGGTCCTCCCCATCATCGAAGAAGCCGCTTACGAGGGACGCTTTCCGAAGGAGCTTGTGCCCGACATGGGGCAGATGCATCTCTTCGGTTCGACCCTCTCCGACTACGGCCTGCCGGGTCTCGACAACATCGCCTACGGTCTGATCATGCAAGAGCTCGAGAGGGGCGACTCGGGTCTGCGCTCCTTCGTCTCCGTGCAGTCGGCCCTGGTGATGTATCCCATCCACGCCTTCGGCTCGAAGGAGCAAAAGGATCGCTGGATCCCGAAGCTCGCCCAGGCCGCCGCCATCGGCTGCTTCGGCTTGACCGAACCGGACTTCGGTTCGAACCCCGGCGGCATGCGCACGACGGCGCGCAAGGACGGCGACGGCTTCGTCCTAAACGGCGCCAAGGCCTGGATCACCAGCGGGTCGATCGCCGATGTCGCGGTCGTCTGGGCCAAGCTCGATGGCGTGATCCGGGGGTTCCTCGTCGAGAAGGGAACCAGGGGGTTCTCCACGTTCGAGCACAAGGGAAAGATGTCGCTGCGAGCCTCGGTGACCTCGCAACTCGTCTTCGAGGACTGCCGCATTCCGGCGGGCAACCTCCTGCCCGGCGTCGAGGGCTTGAAGGGCCCTCTCTCCTGTTTGACGCAGGCGCGGTACGGAATCGCCTGGGGAGCGCTCGGCAGCGCCATGGCCACCTACCAGGCCGCTCTCGATTACGCCAAGAGCCGGAAGCAGTGGAAGGATCGGCCGATCGCCGCGCACCAACTCGTCCAGGAGCGTCTGGCGTGGATGATCACGGAGATCACGAAGGGGCAACTGCTGGCCTGGCGGCTCGGCAAGATGAAGGACGCCGGGACGATGCGCTCTCATCACGTTTCCATGGCCAAGCGCAACAACGTCTGGGTCGCGCGGGAATGCGCGAAGCTGGCCCGCGAGACCCTCGGCGCCAACGGCATCGTCAACGAGTACCCCGTCTTCCGCCACCTGGCCAACATCGAAAGCGTTTACACTTACGAGGGGACCCACGATATCCACACACTGGTTATCGGCGAGGCCGTCACCGGAATCCCTTCGTACAACCCGCCCATGGAGTGACGATCGTTAGCCGTGAGCGGTGAGCCGTCAGCCGATGCCGATCGGCTCACGGTTTACGGCTCTCGGCTTACGGCACGCCGCGGGTAGAAGTCTCTAATCCGTAACCTTCTCGGCTAAAATACAGCATCTTCTCGAGCGATCAGTGGGAATCTCAGGAAACTTAAAGACCATGCAGCTCTCTGAGCTGCTGCAGTGGCTTTCCATGGGCCAGAAGACCGGAACGCTCCTGATCGACGGCCACGGCATCGAGAAACGGATCTACTTCCAGAACGGGCGCATCAACTCCTCCTCCTCTTCGGACCAGCGGGAGTACCTCGGCCACTTCCTGGTCTCACACGGCTACATCACGGAGGAAGAGCTGAAGATGGCGATGGAGGTGCAGGAGGAGTCCAACACCCTTCTCGGAAGGATCCTCGTCATGATCAACGCGATCTCCGAGACGGATCTGCTGCGCCTGATGCACAAGAAGGCGGAAGAATCCGTTTACGACATCTTCCTCTGGGAGGAGGGCAACTTCGAGTTCGTGGACGGGGACCTCCCCGAGTTGAAGATGGTGCCCCTTTCGCTCGACGTGACCGGGATCATCCTGGAGGGGCTGCGCCGTTACGATGAGTGGAAGCTGATCCGGATGCGCGTGCCCGACAACAGCGTCGTCCCGACCATCGTGAAGCCCCTGAGTCTCGAGACACTTACGGATCGGGAGAAGCTGATCATGCCCTACATCGATGGGCGCCGGAGCATCGAGGACATCGCTCTTCAGACACACAACGCCGAGTTCAACGTGGCGCGCCTGGTGTTCCATGGGCTGCGCGCGGGCACGATGGCGCTCGTCGAGACCGTTTCCGCAGAACAGAAAGCGGTCGCCACGGCAGGCGGGAGCACGACCGAGGACGAGGTCGATCACTTCCTTCAACGCGGCAAGGCGAGGCTGAAGGACGATCCGCAGGCCGCCTACCGCATGTTCAAGGTCGCCTCGGACCTGAATCCCGCCGATGGACGGGCTTCCGAAGCCATCCGCGACGCGGAACGGGAGATCCAGGCGTCCCTCCAGCGCGACGGGGTCACGGGAGAGAAAATCCCCGTGCTGGCCGTGAACATCAGCCAGCTGACGAAACGTGTCTTCTCACCCCATGAGGGGTTCGTGCTCTCGCGCATCAACGGGCAGTGGAACGTCAAGTCGATCATGAAGATCTCCCCCATGAAGGAGTTGGAGGTCTTCATGATCTTTCAGCACTTCCTCAAAGATGGCGTCATCCGCTGGAAGGAAAGGTGAGAGAATCGGGGGGGCGGAGGTTTCCCATTCCCGTCGTTAGCCAACGCCGGGCCTTTCAGGCGCTGCGGGTCGCGGCCATCGCCGCCGCGGCGATCCTCTTTGTCTTCGAGGCGCCGAAGATTCCGTCCGCGCGCCTGGGAGAGGTCGCCTTCTTTATCGCCCTCTCCACTCTGGCCTTTCGTCTGCGCGTCCGCTATGCGGGCAACTTCCTGGGCCTCGAGGCGGCCGCGCTCGTGCCCGCGATCCTGATCCTCCAGTCTCCGGGAGCGACCATCGCGATCTGCGCGGTGGGGGACGCGCTCGCAAAGCTTCTGCGCCGCAAGCGCCGCTTCAGCCTCTCGACGGCCTTCGACATCTCCCAGCTGTGTCTCTCGTACGGCCTGGCCGCCCTTTTCTTCCGCGCGGTGCACGACCCGGGCCGCGGCACGGGCACGCTCGCCACGGAGGCCGCTGGCGTGTTGCTCATCTTCTTCTTCGTCAATACCCTTCTCGTGTTTGGCTATCTCGAGCTCGGCAGACTCGTGCAAAGAGACCGGCTGCTCGAGATGGGCCTCTTTCAGCTCGTGGCCTTGCTGCTTCTGGCGCCCATCGTGGCCCTGGAGATCCTCGTGTATCCGCAGTACGGGATCGTGGGTCTCCTGCTCGCCTTCTTCCCCGTCGTGCTGGCCTCTTTTGTCGTCCGCAACCTCTCCTCGGTCGAGCAGAAGTACCACGAGGTCGCGCGGGAAAACCGCGAGCTGGACGTCCTGCGGGAGATCTCGAACATTTTCGCTCTGGGAGGGCGAGGCGACCGGTACCAGAGGACCTTCGAGGCCTTGCGGCGTCTACTGCCGATCGAGGCCATGGCGGTCATCGAATGGGTGGAAGACCCGCGGGAGGATTTCGTCGTGCACCTGGCCGGGGAGGTCACGCTCCCGCGCGCCAAGATCGCCGCATGGGTGCGCGAAAACCACCTGGACGAGCACACGATCGGCTCGGGCGGGGAACCGGTCGAGAGGCGCTCCGGCGACGACCGCCCGCTGCGGCTGGCCCAGGACCTCAACTATCAGGTCGTTGTGCGGCTCTCCACTTACGAGCTCAACACGGGTCTGCTCGTCCTCGAAAGCGCTTTCCCGACCATCCACGCCAAACAGGCGCTGGCCTCCCTGACGGCTCTCGGGGAGCAGATTGCCCTGGTGCTGCAGGACCGCGCGATCCGCGCGCAGATCCAGGAGCTCTCGAAACGCAACCGCGAGCGGGCCGAGACCCTGAACCAGATCCTCGAGATCTCCAACGAGCTGCAGAAGCATCTGTCGCTCGACAACCTCTTCCAGTCGATCGTCTCGGCCGTGTCCCGCAGCCTCGGTTTCCACAAGGTCCTGCTCTCGCTCTACGAGACCGAGCGCAACGTCTTCGTGCAGCGCGCCCAGTTCGGGATCGACGGCCGTTGGGAGGAGATGCGGGGCAAGGAAGTCCCCGCGCGAGAGATCACGAGGCACTGGACCGACGGGAACCGCGTCTCCAAGTCGTACCACATCCGCCACCGATCGCCCAAGGACGTGGGGCCCTACGACATCTCGGGCCCCCCCGCCGTTCGCGGGTTCGATCCGAACGCCTGGCGCCCCTACGAGGCCCTCTGGATCCCGCTGATGTCGGGAGACCGCCTGGTGGGTTGCCTCTCCGTGGACGACCCGAAGAACAACCAGTCGCCGACCCTCGACACGATTCGGGCGCTCGAGATCTTCGCCAACCAGGCGGTCACGGCCATCGACATCGCCCGCTCCTACACGGACGCGCGCGAGCAGAGCGTGCGGGACGGTCTGACCGGGGCGCACAACCACCGTTACTTCCAGGAGGCGCTGCAGAAGGAGATCGGGCGCGCCGAGCGCCGCGGGCGGCCCCTTTCGGTCCTGATGCTCGACATCGACGACTTCAAGAGCGTCAACGACCGATTCGGGCACCCCGTGGGCGACGCGATCCTGCAACGCATCGTCTCGGAGATCCGCAGCGAGGTGCGCGGGGACATGGACCTGGTGGCCCGCTACGGAGGCGAGGAGTTCGCCGTCATCCTGCCCGAGATTTCGACCACGGAGGCCGTGGAGGTCGCCGAGCGCATCCGCAGCCGCATCGACGAGCGCCTCTTTCGGCCACCCGAAACGGAAGACGTCCTGCGCGTCACCGTCTCCATCGGCCTTGCCACGTTTCCGGCCGACGCGAACAACAACAAGGAGTTGATCGACAAGGCGGATGCGGCCCTCTACCGGGCCAAGCGCAGCGGCAAGAACGCCGTCGCGATCAATTCCGAAGGGGTCTCAGAGACGCCTCCCCCGGTAGCCCACTAGAACGTCTCCCCGAAACCGCCGGCGAATCGAGATCGAAGAACCGCAGCGGCCAGGCCGCCGCCTCACCCGCGTAGTCCACGCCAACGCGTGGCGAGACGCCGATCCGGGGTCGGCGGCCGCTCTCCCGGAAGATCCGGAAGTTTCCGGATTCGAGCAGGTCCGCACCGCTCGCCTTTCGCGTGATCGCGAGCGCCGCAGAGAGGCGGCCAGGCCCCGCGAGAAGGCTGGCCGGACTCCCGCCCGGCCCTCGCGCGGCCCGCAGAAGCACGGCCTGCGGGTCCCCCGGCTTTCTCGTCACGACATTGACGCAGTGATGCATCCCGTAAACGAAGAAGACGTAGAGGTGGCCGCCGTCCGCGTACATCGGCTCGACACGGGCCGTTCTTCTGCCTTTCCAGGAGTGCGCCGCCGCATCCGCCGGCCCCAGGTACGCCTCCGTCTCGACAATGCGCGCCCCATACCACGCTCCCCGGTACCGGCGGGCAAGCCAGGCGCCGACCAGATCCCGGGCGACCGCCACGGTCTGGCGTCGGTAGAAGGAACGCGGCGGCTCTCGCAACCCGAGGGCCCGGGGATCAAACCGCAGCCGGGGGTCGGGAGCGCGTTTGGCTATCATGCGGCCGCACCGGAGGAGAGACGCATTCTATGAACATCCTGGTGACGGGCGGAGCGGGTTTCATCGGGGCGCACATGGCGGCGCGGCACCTCGCCGACGGACACCGCGTCGTCGTCGCGGACGATCTCTCGGCCGGCCGGCGCGAGAAGGTTCCTGCCGCGGCTCGATTTGTCCAGGCGGACATCGCCGAGGTGGACCTCGCGCCCCTGCTGACCGAAGAGAAGATTGATTTCGTCTCGCACCACGCGGCCCAGATCGATCTGCGTCACAGCGTCTCCGACCCGCTCCACGACGCGCGGGCGAACATTCTGGGGTCTCTCAAGCTCTTGGAGGCCTGCCGCCGCGCGGGGACCCGCCGCATCCTCTTTTCCTCCACAGGCGGCGCGCTCTACGGCGAGCCGGAGGGAGGCCGGCCCGCGCGCGAGGACCACTCGACCAACCCGGTCTCTCCGTACGGCTGCGCCAAGCTCTCGATCGAGAAGTATCTCTATTACTACCGCGTCGTGCACGGCTTCCAGACGCAGATCTTCCGTTACGCCAACGTGTACGGTCCCGGGCAGAACGGCACCGGCGAGGCCGGAGTCGTCGCGATCTTCTCCGAGGCGATGCTCGGTCATCGCCCCTTGAAGATCAACGGCGACGGCGAGCAGACGCGCGATTACGTCTACGTGGCCGACCTCGTCGAGGCGGCGGCGCGTGCCCTGGAAATGGAAAAAAGCGGCGTCTGGAATCTCGGCACCGGCATCGAGACCTCCGTCAACCGCCTCTTCGAGCTCCTGGCACAAGGGTTCGGTTACACCGCAAAGCCGCCGCACGTCCCGCCGCCCCCCGGTGAACAGCTCCGAAGCGTGCTGGACGGTTCCGCCGTCCGCCGCGATTTCGATCTGCCGCCCTGGACGCCGCTCGAGAAAGGCCTGAAGATCACCGCGGATTTCTTCCGGACGCAAGCCACTCGTCCGGCAGGTTGATCGTGGTGCTGGTCGAGGGAAGAGACGTTAACCTGACGACTAGCCCGGTTCGAGGGCGGGCTTGACCGCACCCTCAGTGTTCCTGACGGCTTTCTCCTCTGTTCCAGGCACGAACTCGACAACGCGCTTGACGACGACAACCGTCCGGTCATCTTCCGGCGGCCGCCCGCCCGTGAACTCATTGACCCGTTCAATGAGCGTCCGCACGATCTCCGAGGCCGGCCGGTCGCGCAGAGGCAGGAAGGCTTCTTTCAACCGCTCCACGCCGAACTCTCGCCCCTTCCCGTCGGTCGCCTCCAGCATCCCGTCCGTGTAAAGCAGCAGGAAGTCGCCCGGCTCGAGCGACAGAAACCCTCGCGCATACGTCGCATTGGCCGAGGGGCCGAGCACCATTCCGGTCTGCTTCAAGGCCGTAAAGCCGTTGGCGTGAAAGTGCAGCGGCGGCGGATGCCCCGCGTTGACGTAGATGAAGTTGCCCTCCTCCTCGATCTCGCCATAGAAGAGCGACACGAACTTGGTCGTCAGGCGGGATTCGTGGATGATCCGATTGAGCCTTTCGACGGTGCGGACGATCTTGAAGTCCCGCGCGACCCCCATCCGAAGCCCCGTGTAGACATCGCGCACCTGGAGAGCCGCCGGCAGGCCGTGGCCGGACGCGTCCGCGATCGCGACGCCCCAGATCCGGTCGGAGACCGGAATGAAGTCGAAAAAGTCTCCCCCGACGATCTCCGCCGGCCGCGAGAACCCGGCCACGTCGAAGGGCCCGCTGCGTGGCGCCCGCTTGGGCAGAATGGACATCTGGATGCGCCAGGCCTCGTTCAACTCGGAGACAAAGCGCTCCTGCCGCAGCTTCTGGTCCACGGCGTGACGCAGGATGCCGAGCGAGGCCATGAGGTCCTCGTCCGTCGCCTTGGAGTCCACGGAAAAGGAGAGGATGTACCGGTCGTCCCCCACCGCGATCGCGGCGAACCGATCCACGCTCAGTTTCTTCTCGAATTCCGGATCCACGCCGGGAGCCGTCAAGTCCATCACGACCACGCCATCGTCCAGGACGCGCTGCACCGGCGGGTACTGGTCCGAGACAAAGATGCCCTCCGCCGGCTGCGGCGCGCCGCCAAAGGCGCGCATCAACTCGTATCCCCCGTCCCGGCGCTCGTAGAGACGGCCTCCCCGAACCCCCAGGTCCTCGCGGAAGTGCTCGATCACCGCGCAGGCCGTGTCGGCGATCGTCGAAGCGGCATCCGGCGACCGCTCGATCGCCTCGATCGCCTTCTCCACCTTGCGAAAAAGAGACTTCCCCGTTTCCATGAAGGGCCGCGATTCTACCCCGCGGACGCCCCTCTCCCCATGGGAGAGGGCAGGGTGAGGGGCGTGCCTGTGCCGACCGACTCTCAGGGCACGGGGACCGCTTCAGAAACCTCGCTCCTTCGCACCTCCTCGATCCCTTCGCCGGCGTATCCGCGACCGCCCCGGCCCTCAA
>JBOGJN010000110.1:0-4186 GCA_050745445.1 Thermoanaerobaculia bacterium | reverse complement strand
GCCATCGCGGGGCAATGGCTCTTTGTCTTCGACGCCAGGTCGGGCGGGAGGCTCGCGGCCTGGCAGGCGCACAAGAAGGACATCGAGGCGGTGGCCTCTTCGCGCGACGGTTCGCTTGTGGCTTCCGCGAGCGATGATGGGACCCTCGCGCTGTGGAAGCCCGACGGTTCCCCCCTGCGCACGATCGCGGGCGGGCTGGGAGAGATGCTCGGTGTTGCCGTCTCGCCCGCCGGAGACAGAGTTGCCGGCGGCGGAGGGGACACGGCCATTCGCCTCGTCAGCTCAGAGACAGGGGCCGTCGAGCATGTTCTCGAGCTTCCGATGGCCTGCCCTGTGCTCGCCTTTTCACCGGACGGGCGCACCCTCGCTGCCGGATCCGTCGACGGAACCGTCACCCTCTGGGACACCGCTTCCGGCTCGGCGAAGGGGACACTCGGACGCTACCTTGTCCCGGTGGGAGCGGTCGCCTTTTCCGCCAACGGCAAGCGCCTCGCAAGCACGAGCCTGAGCATGAATCCGTCGACGGTTGAGGCCGAGGCGAGAGTCTGGGACCTCGACACGCGAAAAGAGACTTTGACACCGATCGGGATCTCGAGCTGGAACGCCGCCGGCTTTGCTCCGAATGGGCGGCCGCTCGTCGCCGGCATCCACGATCGAACCATCTCTGTCTGGGAGCTTTGAAAGCCGGTCCCAAGAGGAGGACCCGATAGCACGCTCGAAGCTCTCCGACATCGACGCCGAGGTGGGGTGCAAGAGTCTTCGGCTCGCGCTGCTGGCTTTCCTTGCCGCGGGAGCGGCTGCTGGCGCGGATGCGGATCCCACGTACCTGGCGCTGCGCAACGCCAGGCCCGACGGAAAGGCCGTCGCGGTGCAGCAGCTCGTCATCGAGAGAGACGTCTTCCGATTCAAGTTCGAGACCGGCACGTTTCAGTTCTTGAGCCCGGTCGATGGGCGGACCTTCGGCACCGTGTTTTCGGGCCGCGCGACTCTCGAGGTCCGACCCGCGAGCGAGACGGAGCGCCGCTTCCTGGCGTTCGTGACGGACGAAAAGGATCTGGAGGTCTTGACCGAGAGCCTCACGTCGCTCGTCCTGCTCTTCGGCGACGGGACGGCCGACGAGATTGAAAAGCAGGGCTCGCCCGCGACGCCCCTGGCGGATGCCGCCAGCCTCTACCAGGCGGCGTTCAAGAAGCAGCGCACCGACTGGAAGTCGAACCTGCAGATCCGATTGCTCGCCGACGCCCTGCGGCCGGGCAAGGCTGGCGGCGCCTTCTTCGCGCTGTTCGACGGAAAGAAGTATCCGGCCTCCCTGACCGCGGTCGATCCGGAAGGCCTCGAGTGGCTGCTTCCCGGCGTTGGAAGCGAGGGCGCCGCGCTCGCCGTGCTCGGGCGCTCGCAGCCGCAACTCTGGTATTGCTCGAAGACGAAGTCGCCGGCGGAACCATCGGGAGGCGATGCCGACGGCCGGCGGGCCCTGGCCCGGCATTACACCGTGGAAACCACGATTCGGAAGAACGAGGAAATCGAGGCAACGACGACGATCCGCTTCGAGCCGCTCACGGAAGGGCTTCGCGTCCTTCCGCTCCGCCTGCTCGAGAAGCTGAGGATCCGAGAGGCGTCCCTTGCGCCGGCCGAGTCAGACGCCTGGACTCCAATCGGCTTCATCCAGGAAGCCGCCAAGGAGGATTCGGACGCGGCGGCCGTTTTCCCCGAGCCTCTCGCACCGGGCAAGGAAGCCCGAATCCGCATCGCCTACGCCGGCAAGGACGTGCTGCAGGACGCCGGGGACGGAAACTTTGTCGTCGGCGCGCGCGACAGCTGGTATCCGAACCTCGGAAGCTTCGGCGGCCCCGTCTCCTTCGACCTTTCTTACCGGTGTCCCAAGGGCTACCAGATCGTCTCCGTGGGCCATCTCGAAGAGGACCGGCTCGACGGCGATGTCCGCGTGCTGCGCTTTCGGCAGAGCCGGCCGGTTCGCGTCGCGGGCTTCAACTATGGAAAGTTCAAGAAGATCGAGCGCGCGGACGCCGATAGCGGCATGACCGTCTCCGTCTACACCAACACGGGCACCCCGGACTTCATCCGCGAGCTGAACATGATCATGGAGAACAACAGGGGGGCGGGCCTGTCCCACATCCCCGTCGATACGGCCGGCTTCGCCGATGCCGCGATGGCGGACGGAATCAACATGGCGCGCGTCGGATCTGTGTACTTTGGCCCCCTTCCCGAGAAAAGCCTTGCCCTGACCCAGCAGACGCAGGTTTTCTTTGGCCAGTCGTGGCCCTCGCTCGTCTATCTGCCTTTCATCGCGGCGCTCGACGCGACCGTCCGGCACGAGCTCGGGCTTCAGGGGGCCTCACACTTCGTGGACGAGGTCGGGCCTCACGAAGTCGCGCATCAATGGTGGGGCCACCTGGTGGGCTGGAGCAACTATCACGATCAGTGGCTCTCGGAGGGCCTCGCAGAGTTTTCCGTCTCTCTCGTCCTCCAGGTCGTCGAGGGAGGAAAGAAGTTCAACCCGTTCTGGGAGCGCGCGCGCCGGGAGATCCTGTCAAGGCCCCGCGGGAGCGCCGCAGCCAACGTCGCCGCAGGACCGATCAGCCTGGGTTGGAGGCTCGCCACGGAGCGCAGCCCGCAGGCCTATCAGGCGATGGTCTATTCCAAGGGAGCCTACGTCGTTCACATGCTCCGGATGGCCATGATGCAGCACGGCAAGCCGAACCCGGACGCGCCGTTCATGGCGATGATGAAGGATTTCGTCTCGACGTGGTCCGACAAGAATCCTTCGACAAGGGACTTCCAGGCGGTCGTCGAGCGACACATGGTCCCCGCCCTGGACCTGACCGGCGACGGCAAGATGGACTGGTTCTTCCGCCAGTGGGTCTACGGGACCCAGATTCCCCGCTACGAGTCGAAGGTGGAGATCACGAAGGTCGGCGAGCAGTACCACCTGCACGGAACGGTCGCGCAGGACGGCGTATCCGAGGGCTTCCGCTCCGTCCCCCACCTGTACCTGGAGCTCCCCAGGGGAGAAATAGCCCACATCGGAACCCTGCGCATGACCGGAAAAACGACTCTCCCCATCGACGTCACGATGCGGCTTCCGCGCGAGCCCAAGCGCATGATCTTGAACTTCAACCACGACGTCCTCTCCCGCGACTGAGAACCGACTCGCGGCGGCCGATCAGTTCTTGCGGACGAGCTGACGCCCTGCCAGGCTACTTCAGCAGCTCCTTGAGGGCCTTGTGAACGTCGTCCATCCGGACCTCGTGGTCCTTCTGCTTCCAGAGGACCTTGCCTTCGGGCGAGCGGATCACGAGGCCGTGGTTATCGAAGCCGAGCTCCTTGATGACCTTCTTCGATTCGGGCGTCGTCGCGTCCACGTTTTGACCCTTCGCACGCCCGGGGTACTCCTTGTCCAACCCGCTCACGGCGGGCTTGATCTTCGCGCAGATCATTCAGCCAGGCAGGTAGTAGTAGGTGACCTCGAGTGGGCCCGGCTTGTCCGCGGCTGGCGCGGCGGCCAGCGGAAGACCGAGAGTGGCGAGGACCGCGAGAGAAACTTCGAGCAGCTTTCGGCGCGTCATGTGCTCCCCTTCCGAACCCTAGCTTACGACGGCCTGGCGGCTTTGGGGGCCTTTTCGCGCATGGCGGCCAGGCGGGCGCGGAACAACCTGAGGCGCTCCTGCGCCGAGGGCGCCATCGCGATGGTCTTCTCGATGTTGGAAAGAAACCACGGCATCCCCATCTCCTGCCGGATCCGCGGCACGAACTCTTCGACCCGCGACCAGATCATCAGCGCCTCGGAGCCGGACTGAAGGAAGAGCTCCGGGTGCAGGATGCCGTTGGCCACGAACGAGCAGGCCATGTCCCAGTAGGTCGTCGCCATGCGGAAGCTGGTGTTCTCTTCGCCGGGGGTCTGGTAGATCGCCTTGACGTCGTCGGCAGAAAGCGGGCAGAACTTCGTGCGGTACCACTCGCGCGCCGCGCGCAGCCTTTCCTCGCGGCGCAGCTCGTAGAGGCGCAGGATCATGTTGGCATCGTCCATCGTGGGCGGGGCGGCAGCGGGCATCGGACCTCCTCGTAGACCCGAAACTCTAAACCCTGAGCTCTAAGTCGTTATCACCACTTTGCCCGTCGTGCCGCGGCTGGCCAGGGCGCGGTGGGCGTCGGGCAGGCGCTCGAA
>JBOGJN010000109.1:0-1021 GCA_050745445.1 Thermoanaerobaculia bacterium | reverse complement strand
GCGCAGGTCGTCAAGGTCGACGGCTCGAGCACCGTCTTCCCGATCACCGAGGCGGTCGCCGAGGATTTCCAGAAGGCGAAGACGGGGGCGGTGAAGGTCACCGTGGGGATCTCGGGCACCGGCGGGGGGTTCAAGAAGTTCTGCCGCAACGAGATCGACATCGCGGACGCCTCGCGTCCCATCCTCAAGAAGGAGATGGAGGAGTGCAAGGCGGCCGGCGTCGAGTACTTCGAGCTGCCGATCGCGTTCGACGCGCTCACGGTCGTCATCAACCCCAAGAACACCTTCATCAAGACCCTGACCGTCGCCGAGCTCAAGAAGATCTGGGAGCCAGGTGCGCAGGGCAAAGTGACCCGCTGGAACCAGGTGAACCCCGCCTGGCCCGATGCGCCCATGAAGCTGTTCGGACCCGGCGCCGACTCCGGCACCTTCGACTACTTCACCGAGGCCGTGGTCGGCAAGTCGAAGTCGAGCCGCGGTGATTTCACCGCCTCCGAAGACGACAACGTCCTGGTCCAGGGCGTCTCGAGGGACGTGAACGGCCTGGGCTATTTCGGCTACGCGTACTACATCGAGAACAAGGACAAGCTCAAGGCCGTCGCGATCGTGAACGAGAAGGGCCAGCCGGTCGAGCCGTCGATGGACGCGGTGCTGACGGGCGCCTACTCCCCGCTCTCGCGTCCGATCTTCATCTACGTAAACGCGAAGTCGCTCGGCAAGCCCGAGGTGAGGGAGTTCGTCGAGTTCTACCTGAAGCACGGCTCGAAGCTCGCGCGGGAGGTGAAGTACGTGCCGCTGCCCGACGTCGCGTACACGACCGGGTGGGGTCATATCCAAAAAGGCAAGAAGGGCACTGTCTTTGGCGGTACCCCTGAGGTCGGCATCACCATCGAAGAGTTGCTGAAGCGCGAAGCGAAGCTCTAAGCGCTTGAAAATCCGGCCGACGGGGAGGGGCGCCCCCTCCCTGTCGGCGTCTTGGGGGGCGGTCAGCTACACTTCCGCGGAGATAAGAACGATGTCT
>JBOGJN010000108.1:0-4435 GCA_050745445.1 Thermoanaerobaculia bacterium | reverse complement strand
CGCCAGGCGTCCGATCCGTTGCGGGCGAGAACGACCTCGTAGCCCCACTTCTGGAGTGAGGCCTCAAGCTCGCGGAGCGTCCCTTCGTCGCCCTCCGCGACCAGAACTCTCATTCCGGGCTCCTTTCCGTCCGTCGCTCGGGCGCTCACGAGGTCGTTCAACCATCCTTTCTCATCGCGCGAAACCGAACCCTACGGCCGGGGACGACCTGACGAATCGTAATGCATCCCGGCTAGACTGAAGTCTCATGAAGAAGGGACTCCGCATGAAAAGAACCAAGACGATGGATGCCGTCCGAGCCTTCGTCCGAGCCATCAACTCCCGGAACCCGGAGCAAATCGCCCTCCGGATGTCGGAGGATCATCTCTTCACGGATTCCCTCGGGTACAGAATCCAGGGGCGGGAGAAGATGAGGCGGGCCTGGGCGGGCTACTTCCTGCTTTTCCCCGACTACCGGATCGTGGTCGTTCAGGCCCTCGAGAAACGCAATGTCGTAGCGCTCTTCGGCATCGCCGAGGGCACCTACGCGGCGGGGGGCGAGCTCCGGCGGGCGAACCACTGGGAACTGGCCGCTGCCTGGAGGGCCGTCCTGCGTGACGGCCTCGTGGCTGAGTGGCACGTCTACGCCGACAACACTCCCGTGCTGCAGATCATGAAAGCCAACACGTAAATCGCCTAGGCCGCCTCCGGAAAAAAACCGGCGCGCTCGAGCATCGCCTGAATCTCCTCTTCGGTCGCTCCGAGCGTGTGCGCGGCCTCGAGGAGCGGTCCGGCTTCGACGGGATGCCAGTTGCGCCGGCTCCTGTTGCCAAGACCCGCAACGTCCAGGGGCTCGATCGCCCGATAGATCTTCGCCATCAGGCGGCCCCTCTCGAGCCTCGTGAGCCTGCCGCGGCCGCGCGACTCGAGAACCTCCTCGCAGCAGCTCCGCAGCGCAGGACCAAAGACGGGATGATCCCGCGAAAGGACAGATCCCGCGAGCTCCGCGTGCCCGAGCCGGTGCGCGGCCTCGGTAAAGCTTGCCGCCGTAAAGTAGAGGAGGCAGAGCGCCGCGAAAAGCTCGAAATCCGAAAAGGTGGCGTAGAGAGCGGCAATCAGGAGGGCCGCCGAATCGGCATCCGCGAGCGTCGAGGCCGCATACCTTGCCAGCGCCTCATCGAAGCTCGGCCGATCCCAGTGTCTCTCGACGGCCTCGGCTAGCCTCTGGATCCCAAGCAGCGCAAGCGGGATGCCGGTGGAGAGCAGCGGATCTACAAACGCGGCGGCCGAGGGCAAGAGCGCCCAGCCAGGCTGCGCGGCTGCGCCGCTTCGGAAGGGCAGGAGCGCCGAGTGCGCGAAGGGCAGGACCGGCCGCGCGCGCGCAAACTGCTCCTCGAGCGTCGGATACAGGGAGAGCAGCCGTTCCCATGCCGCTGCCCCATCCCCCAATGAGACTCGGCTCGCCAGCTGCGGCGCCGCCGCCACTCCCGCGCTGACGATCCCGTTTGCGAATCGGAGCACCCAGACCCAGCCGTTCTCGAGGACGTGATGCACCGCTGCATCGTCTGTGGGATAAGGGGGACGCTCGGGCGAGACGAAGATGCCCATCTCGTCCAACCGCTCGACACCCTCGAAGTGCGTGTAGAGACCCTGCGTGGGCAAAAACCCCCGAAACATGGCTTCGGGCAACCCGAGTGCACGGTGAAGAAAACCGCGCGGACCCGAAGCATCCACGACAAAACGAGCCTTGAGCGATATGCGCTTTCCCCGGCGGTCTCCCTCGAGCACGCCGCCGTTGCCAGGGGCGTGGAAGGACTCCAGCCTCGTTTGATCCAGGTATTCGGCTCCCGCCGCCTGAGCTTCCCGAACCAGGAAATGGTCGAAATCGGCGCGATACCAGTGCGTGTCTGCGACCTCGTCGCGCGGGCTCGCCGCCACCAGCAGCTGATCGCGCCGCTCTCGATTGGCAGCGAACGGCTGCCCCGGACGGTGGCCGTAGAACGTGAAGCCGCGTTTCAAGCCGCACCCGATCTCCGGGTACGCACGCTGCCAGGTCCCCCAGGCGGCCAGCGGCTTCAACCGCGGCAGGTCGTACCGGTCGCACAGCTCCTCCAGGAGCAAGTTCGCCAGAGGCGACGAGGACTCCCCGATGGCAAATCGCGGGTGCGTCCCCTTCTCGATCAGAACGACCGAGCGCCCGACGCTGCGCGCAACGAGGGCAAAGAGCGAGCCCGCGAACCCCGAGCCGACCACGGCGATATCGAAGTCCCGGCTCACGAGGCCCCTCCGCAATGCCCGCAGGAAACGGGTGGCGGCACCCGCTGATGGAGATTCAGGGTACGAAGCCTCTCCACGCGCGCGGAAAAGCACATCGCGCATCGCCGAAAGTCCTCGAGGTCCCAGAGGTCCGCGAAGACCCGGCCCCGTCCGAGCCCCAGACCGAACGCGGCGGCCGCCTCGAGAGAATCGAGACTCGGCGGGCAAAACTCGCCCTGCTCGGCAAGGGAGTCGAGCGCTCCGTTGCCTGAACGCGTCGGGATGATCGAAACGGCGCAAGCGCCGGCCTCGAAGGCGAACTCGACCGACCGGCAAGCCCACTGGAGGCTCTCCCTTTCCGAGATGAACGGGAGGCCCAGCAGGACGAAGACGCGCACGGAAATGCCTGCGGAGCAGAGGTGTTCGGCGGCGCGGCGGAACTCGAGCAGCGTCATCCGCTTGTTCAGCCGCGGCAAGATTTCCGGATGAATCGTCTCCAGACCCAGCGCCACCTCGAGATCGCCCGGCAGAAGGTCGCGGAACCGAAGGCAGGCCGCCCCGACGAGGGCCGGGTGCGACTCGACGATCACACGCTCGAAGCCCGAGAGGAGCCGAGCGATCTCTTCGTGTTCCTCCGGGAGAATCGCCTTCGGGTCAAAGAAGCTTCCGGAGTTATAGAGCTTGACGCGGCGCGCGGGAGACAGCGCCTCGAGCGCCGCGCGGATCTGCGCGGGGATCGCCCCCGGCGGCGTCGTCTCGGAAAGCGCGTTCTTCCAGAGGTCGCACATGAGACACCGCCAGGGACACTCCCGGTTTGTCAGGAAAACCGTTGCCACCGGCGCGATCTCTCCCCTCTCCGTGGCCTCTTCTTCGACGAAGGCGGCGTAGGCGCGAAGGGGGTCCAGAGCGTTGCGCGGCCCCCTGCGCCCGAGAATCCAGTGGTCGCGCTCGGCGGGCGCCCGCGGGTAGGCCGCGCTCAAGAGACGCTCACGCGTAGAGGGAGTGGAAATGCGCGCGATAGTCCGCCTCGCGCAGCGGGAACCGCCGGCGCATCTGGCCGGCCGGGAGCGCGCCGTGCTGGAAGCGGCGCTTCGGGAAGACCGGCATCGCGCGCCCCGTGAGCTGCCGGATCCCCCGCGACACGATTTCCCCCTTCAAGGCGTAGAGCTTCCCGACGTCGTATGCGGTCAGCGCGGCAAACGGAATCCCCTCCGCGACTTCGATAACGCTCGGCTGCGTGAACGGGCTGAAGCCCTCAAACCCGCATTGCCGCAGCGGGGCGTAGGTCCGGGCATAGGAACGGCTCTGCCCTCCCGAATAGGTCCGGGAATGCTTCAGCCTCCCGACGCCCCACCCCTCCTGGTAGAGCAGAGGATTGTTCAGGACGCTTCGGATCGTCAGCTCCGCGTTCTCCTCGATCGGATAGTCCTTCAGGTTTTCGTCTCCTCCGTCCCCATCCAGCAAGAAGCGCCATTCCGGATAGCGCGCGCGGATCCCCCGGCACAGCGCCAGCGCCATCGTCGCGCACTCGATGTCGAGTGGCTTGTAGTCTTCGACCACGGCAACCGCCTCGAGCGGGTCGAGCGCCTCCGGCCCGATCTCGATCGGTTCGAGGAAGAGCTCGAGGTCCAGCGGGCAGAGGAACCGGCGCGCCTGTTCAAGATCGGAGCCGCCTCCAACCGAGAGCGTGAAGGCCTTCAAACGGCCGAGATTCATACCGAGCGCCTGCATCAGGTGGTACGTCGCGAGAAAGACCGCACCGCTGTCCACGCCGCCCGAAAAGCAGACGCCGACGGGCTCGCCGGGCGGGAGCTCGCGCAACCATTTTCCGATCTCTCCGGCCAGAGCCTCGACATACCGCGCGCCGATCTCGTCCAGATTCGTCCCGAAGACGTTGGATCGCGGCGAGAAAAAGCGTTCGTAGGCGGCGTCGGGGTCCGGACAACCGACGAGCCGGATCTCGACGATGTGGTGCGCCGGGACCATGCGTGTGTAGCTCGGGTGAAACTGCGCGGCGAGGCCCTCTCGCTCGAGAAAGAGTCGGATCGCGTCGATGCGGTCGGAGACGACGAGGGCCGGGCCATCCCGGCGCTTGGCCAGAAAGTACCGCAGCGGCCGATCGAGAGAGCGGGCCATCCGCACGGTCTCGCCTTGGGCTGCGACAAGCGCGAAGGACCCGTCGATCTCTCGCACCGCCGCC
>JBOGJN010000107.1:0-1177 GCA_050745445.1 Thermoanaerobaculia bacterium | reverse complement strand
CGGAAATGCGGCAGGAGGGGCCCGGCGAATGCGTAGGTCTCGATGCCCCGCCTGTTGAGCGCCGCGAGGGTCTCCAGCCGCCGGCTCCCCAACGGCGCGCGCACCTCGAGAAAGCGGCTCAGGCGATCGTCGGTCGTGGTGACGGTCAGACCGACGTGCGCGCGCGGAATCGCGGCGAGGAGATCGGCGTCGCGCAGGACGAGCGGTGATTTGGTGAGGATGCCGACGACGCCGGGATACGGCTCACGCGCGAGGGCCTGCAGGATCCCGCGTGTGAGCCGATACTTCTTCTCGGCGCCCTGATAGGCGTCCGTGACCGAACTGAGCAGGATCGAGGGGGCGCGACCCGCCTGGCGCAGCTTCGCAAGCTCCACCTCGAAGAGCGGGACCGCGTTGATCTTGGCGTAAACGTAGTTGCCCCAGTTGCCGATCGGCTCACCGACGAAACGCCCGGCAAAGCTTGCGTAACAGTAGTGGGGGCCGAACGCGCAGCCCGTGTACGGGTTGACGACGTACTCGGCGTCCGGAAGCTTCGACTTCACAAGGACCGATTTCGCTTCGATCTCGGCTACTGTAACCCCCGGCCTGGCTCGCATCTCGGTCTCGAAGTCAGGCCGGCCGACACGCCAGGCCGCAGACGACGGCGGCGCGGTAGACAAAAGCTTCGGATGGGAGACAGAGCAGCCGATCGCGGACACGCTCGAGAAAAGCGGCGCGGGTTGGCGCGTCCAACGACTCCAATTTACGTTTCGAACGCCCAAACGTAGAGTGCATCGAGGACAGTCCGTCCAGATCCCAGTGATATTCGAAGCCCTCGAGCCACACCCGCACCGGCTCGAGACCAGCCACAGAAAATAATCCGCGCATCTTCTCAGGGGAGTTCATCGGCTCGTCCCGTCTCGGACGGGCCACCCCAGGGTCCCGGGCGCCGTGGGCGTCCAACTCCTGCTCCCACACCTGCGACGCCGCAGTCTCAGGGTCCTCGGCCCACGTGACTGTCCCGACGGCCCCGCCCGGACGGAGCACCCGGCTGATTTCCCTCAGGGCGATGATCGGATCGTCCAGGTGGAAGAGGACGAAGGCCATGACGACGACGTCGATCGAGCTGTCCCGGAACCCGAGGTCGATCCCGTCCATGAGTACGAGCGGGACTCCGTGCTGCCGCGCCAGCTCCAGC
>JBOGJN010000106.1:0-1870 GCA_050745445.1 Thermoanaerobaculia bacterium | reverse complement strand
GCGACACCTCGATCAACGTCTCGCTCTCCCAGGGGAAGGTGGAGAAGCCGTTTGGCCCGGTCCTGGAGGTGCCGGACGGCCGGGGAGGCTGGAGGGCGGCGATCCCGGCGATGGGCTATCCGGCCGGCAAGACCAAGACGATGCCGGTCGATCTCTCGGGAGTCCTCGACCGCCGGGACCCCCGCGTCCGCATCCGCACGAATCTCGAGATCTACTGGGACCGGATCGCCTACACGGTCGATGAGAAGCAGGCTCCGCATCGTCTGACACCCGTGCCGCTCTCCTCGGCCCGGCTCTATTTGCGCGGATTTTCGCGGATGACGCGGGAGGCGCCGGAGGGGCCTCACGTCTTTCTGCACGATGAGGTGGACGCCTCCCCGCGCTGGGCCGACATGTCCGGTCTCTACACGCGCCTGGGCGACGTGCGCGAGCTGTTGCTTGCGGCCGACGACCGCTACGTCGTGATGAAGGGAGGCGACGCCGTACGTCTGGAATTCGACGCGGCGGGGCTCCCGGCGTTGCCGCCCGGCTGGAGCCGCGACTGGCTGCTCGTCTTGGACGGCTGGGACAAAGACGGAGACAAGAACACGGTGGCCGGTCAGACAGTCGAGCCGCTTCCGTTCCACGGCCAGGACGACGCGCGTTACGGGCAGCCGCAGGCCTATCCCGAGGACGAGGCGCACCGAGAGTTCCGCCGCCGCTATCTGACCCGGCGAGGCGGCCCGGAAGAGTTCCTGGAGGCCCTACGCAGCAAGACTCGCGAAGCCGTGGGGAGCACAAAGCAATCCCCTCTCCCCTGAGGGGAGGGTGAGGGTGAGGGGTTCCTTGCGTTCGCCACATCCGTGCATATTGAGTTGCTCTGTGAAGCGGGAGGGCGCCCCTCACCCCAACCCTCTCCCGCCGGGAGAGGGGGAAAGCTTCGCGAAGGCGCTGATCGCGCTCTGCGCGGCTGTCACGCTGGCCGCGTGCGTCACGACCGCGGTGACCTCGCCTGCCGGGTCCGGCCTCTTCCGGGACATCACGCGCTCCTCCGGAATCCGGTTCCACATCGCCTCGGACATGCGCCACTTGAAGATGATCGCCACGATGATCGGGGGTTGCGCCTTCGGGGACTACGACGGTGACGGTTCGCCGGACCTCTATGTCACCAACTCGATCCCGCACTGGGGAAAGCCAAACGCGAAGGATTGCGGCCGGCTCTACAGGAACCTGGGCGGCGGACGCTTCGAGGATGTCACCGAGCGGGCCGGCATTCACGCCTGCGGCCTCGGGATGGGCGCCTTCTGGGTAGACCTGGACGGAGATGGCCTGCTCGACCTCTATCTGACCAACGCCGGCCCCAACACCGTGTACTGGAACCGCGGGGACGGGACCTTCGAGGAAGGGAAGAACACGGGTCTCGAAGACCCGCTCTTCTCGGTCGGCGCGGCGTTCCTCGACTACGACGGCGACGGACAGGTGGACGTCGCCGTGGCCAACTACCTCGATTCCACTCCCGAGTGGGAGGCGGCGCAGCCCCAGTTTGAGCTGCGGGTGCCGGAGGACTACGTCGGGCAACCCAGCCACCTCTTTCGCAACGACGGAAACCGCCACTTCACCGACGTCACGAAGTCCACCGGTCTCTCCATGGACCCGGCCGACACGAAGACGCTGGGCGTGGCGGTCCTCGATTACGACGGAGACGGCAGACCCGATCTCTACTTCGTCAACGACCGGGTCGGCAACCGCCTCTTCCGCAACCGCGGGGACGGGACCTTCGAGGAGACGACGGCGGAGTCGGGTGCGGGAGTGCTCGGCGATCACCCGCGAGCCGGCATGGGGGTCGCCGTGGGGGATCCCTGGGCGGAGGGCAGGCCGAGCCTCTTTGTGA
>JBOGJN010000105.1:0-2000 GCA_050745445.1 Thermoanaerobaculia bacterium | reverse complement strand
GAGCGAATTTCCGGTTCTACCGCAAAAAGCCAGTCAGGATCCCCAGGAGGCTCCCGCCGGCCGAGCCGCTCGTCGAGCATCGAAAAGAGCCGCCCCTGAGCATGGGCATGCTTCAAGCTCGGACGGGGGGACATGAGGTAGACACCTCGCGCGATCTCCACATTGACGCCCTCGGGCTGCGCCTCCACGAGCGCCTCCATAGCGCGAAAACTTGCCGCAAGGTCCGGCCGCGACGCCATGGGCTCTACTCTACACGCAGCGACGGCCTAAGGAGCCGTCCCACCACGAGCCATCAGAACCCGGAAGTCGTCCTCCGGGTGCACCTCGAGGAACGGCCCGTCTGTGTCCACGACCACGGCTCCTCTGAACGCCAGTTCTATATCTTTGAGCACGCGCGTTGCCGCGCAGACCCGGTGCGCCTTTGTCCCCGGCTCCACCTCGATCCGGATGAACTTATCGGGCCTCGGATCGGCAGATGTCGTTGCGATCCGGAAAGCTTCGAGCCGCACGTCAATCGTCCAGAACCCGTCGGTGGAGTGCTGTGCGTCCCGTACCGGCCGCCCGACCGCATCCGCGTCGCAGCCGGTTTCCTTCCAACCCGAGATCCCCAGGAACTTGAAGGGCGTCGTGAGGAACGCGACCGCGCGGCCGAACCACGAAAGCGCCGCTTGCGGCTCCGTGGAGAGCTTGCCGGTCGTTCCTTCCGGATCGCAAGTGGCTCGTCCAAACCGCTCCGGCCTCCTCCGCCGCGCATACCGCCGCCAGTAGTGTCTTGTCCGAAGCCTCACGCCCCGAAAGCCTACTCTTGCGCCTCCGAAGCCGATGCCGCCTAGTCAGACAGGAAATGCACGACCTCAGGATCAATTCCCGACCGTTCATGACCCTCAGCGTTCGGGTCGTCGGCGCGAAAGATGTGCCGGCGCTCGTTGCGTGCCACACTGCCCCCGCATGAACAAGCCGAATGGGACGCGCCATCGAACTATCGCAAAGTCACATTTTCACAGACCTGACCCCAGATCAGGCTCTCACCGACTCCGGGCTGGCCGCGCACCTCTCGGGAGCGATCGCTGAAGGGTGGTCCCGCGAGAATTCCCTCTTTGGGGCGCTTCTCGAGACATACGTCGCTCAGAATCTAGCTGGTGTCCTGGAATCCGACTGGCCAAACGCTCATCTCGCCTTCTGGAACGTGCAGGGCCGCCACGAGGTGGACTTCGTGATCGAGTTGGGGCGAGACACACTCGCATTGGAGGTGAAAGCCGGAAGCCGCTGGGACGATCGTGATCTTGCCGGACTACGCGCCTTTCTGCGCGCCACGCCGCGCTGCCGCGCCGGCGTCCTCGCCTACGGTGGCCGCGATGTCGTGAGGCTCGAGGATCGCCTCTGGGCCGTCCCCCACGGCATCGTCCTCGGCTGAACAGGCCGACCGACGCTTTCCTCCTCCTCGGGAGCACTCCCGAGAGCGTCACGTCGCCCCGACGACGGCCAGGGACTTTGCGTGAGACCTCGCCCGCCTGGCTCGGCTCCTTCCTAGCGCAGGAAGATCGCCCCGGCGAGAGCGGCGACGCCCAGGAACGGCTCGATCCCCAGCGCTTCACCGGCAGAGAGCGTCGGACCCGCGACCATCCGGCCGCGATGATTCGAGAAGGTCTCGATGGCGCGGTGCTCCACATTTACGAGCCAAAGCCAGCCGACCCCCATCGAGCCGTAGGCGTCCTTCTTCGGCCCCCGGTCGAACTCTTCGGTGTGCGGCAAGAGGACCTCGGCCACCCACTCGGGCGCGAGCGAGAGGGGGTTCTCCTCAGGGTTCGGCCAACCTCCGGTCAAGCGCCACCAACCGGCGACATCGGGAATCACACGGGAGAAGGCGGCCACGGAGCGAATTTCCGGTTCTACCGCAAAAAGCCAGTCAGGATCCCCAGGAGGCTCCCGCCGGCCGAGCCGCTCGTCGAGCATCGAAAAGAGCCGCCCCTGAGCATGGGCATGCTTCAAGCTCGGACGGG
>JBOGJN010000104.1:0-2386 GCA_050745445.1 Thermoanaerobaculia bacterium | reverse complement strand
GCTGGCCCGCAAACTCCTTCGGGTCGTAGAGCCGGTTGAAGACTCTGTCCAGCTCCTCACCCGGGACGCCCAGCTTCCGGTGGTTGCCGCTTCGGCCGATCGCGACGATGACGCGCCGCGCCTTCGTGGCGGTCTTCTTGTCTCCATGATGGAGAAGCAGGAGGTTTCCTCGCCGCTCGATCCGCTCGATGCGTGAGAAGGTGGCCTCGATGCCCGCCGCCCTGCGTTTTGCCTCCATGCCCTCAAGAAGCTCTTCCTTCGGGTGGACCTCGGCCTTGAACTGAAGGTCCCCCTCCGGCTTCATGTCGGTGGGGTAGGTGTAGATGGGCTTTCCCTTTGGAAAATTCGCGACGGTCGAGAAGATCTCGGAGGCCTCGAAGACCTGGAAGCTCAAGCCGCACTTCTTGGCCTGCAGCGCCGCCGCGATGCCCGAGACGCCGGCCCCGATGATCCCGACATCCAGGACCTCCGGGTCGGTCCCGCGCGTCTTGACGAAGTCCGGCTCGGCGAGAATGGCGTTGACCGCCCTGGCCCCCGTGTCCGAGGAGAATTTCAGAAGCGGAATACCGGTCAAATCCCCGACGATCCGCACGCCCGGCACTGCGGTCGTGCCGTCCTCGCGGACTTCGGGCAGCTTCTCGACGGTGCCCGCCGGCCACATCGTGTGCAGCCAGTGGGTGTAGCGGGAAATCCAGTTCATGGCCGCGGCTGCCCTCCTCGGCCTTGTCTCTAACCCTAATACGCGGGAAGGAGGATATCGGACTCCGGGTCCGACAGCCGGGCCCCCGCCTTGCTGGTTGACATCCGGCGGGTCGGTGGAGCATATGGTCGCCATTCAGCACCCGATAAGGAGGAAAAGGTCATGACACGCCAACGCATCGAGCGATCCTGTGTTCTCGCCCTGGCCGTGCTCGCTCTGGTCACCGCTCCCGCGCGTGGCCAGGAGGCAAAGCCAGAGGCAAAGGCCACGCCGGCGGACGGGTTCACGGTCCACGTCACGGCCCCGCACGTGGTGGAAGGCAAGGTGATGGGCCCGTACCATCATTACTGCAAGGTGCTTTCTCCGGAACCCGTGATTCAGTGTCTGGTCTACGATTCCAGCGACCCCAATGCCCCGCTGCAACAGATCGAGTACATTATCGCCAAGTCCATCACCCGGACGGGTGCCGTCGCGCGCAAGAACTGGAACAAGAACTGGCACGACCACCGGCAGGAGATCTCGACCGGCCGCGTGCAGGTCCACGATCTTCCGCCCGACAAGGCCAAGGAAGTGGCCGACCTCGTAGCCACCACGGATGGGATCATTTTCCATCTGTGGTCGCATGACGAGAAGGTGCCGAGCGGCAACGTGATCGTCGCCCAATCGGTGGGGCATGTGAACCTGACGGAAGCGGAGTTTAAGAAGGGCGCGGAGGACAAACCGCCGGCAAAGCCGCCGGGGCAGTGACCGTTGTGGTGCGTTGCGGGCCGTCTGAGCTCGCGCGGACCGGCGCGCCCGTACGGAGTCGCGTTCAAGTCGTCTGTGTATCCGGAGGAGCCTAAGAGGAGGGAGAGGATGAAGAAAACGTGTCTCGTGATCGTCGGCCTGACGGCGGCTCTGCTTCTGGTCCTGGCCTCCGCGCCGTCCGCCGCAGCGGAGAAAGGCAGGATCCTGGACGGGAAGTCCTTCGTCGGCGAGTGCGGCGAGAAGGGGAAGACGGCGGGGGAAAAAGAGGAAATCCATTTCTTCAACGGCAAGTTCCGCTCCGTCGCCTGCGACCCGCACGGCTTCGGCGACGCGCCCTATACCGTGATGCCCTCGGGCGGCGGGATCGGCTGGACGGCCGAAACGACCAGCGAGAAAGAGGGGAAGATGCAGTGGAAGGGAACGGTCAAGGGGGACACGTTGACCGGAACGTTCGTCTGGATGAGGGCGGGCCGGGCGCCGATCGAGTACTGGGTCAAGGGGACGCTTAAGAAGTAGGTCACGGAGGATTGAGCACTCGGGCACGCGGCGCTAAGCTCGCGCGGCGTGCCCGAACTGCCCGACATCCTCGCGTATCTCGCGGCGCTGGAACCGCGCGTCGTGGGACAGAAACTCCTTGCGGTCCATCTGGCGAGCCCCTTTCTGCTGCGATCGGTCGAGCCGCCGCTCCGAGAGGCCGAGGGCAGGCTGGTCTTTGGCCTGCGGCGCGTCGGTAAGCGGATCGTCTTCGCGCTCGAGGCTGACCTCTTCCTGGTCGTCCATCTGATGATCGCCGGCCGCTTCCACTGGAAGCCGCCGGGCGCGAAGGCGAAAGGCAAGACCACTTTGGCGGCGTTCGAGTTCGAAAACGGGACGCTCCTTCTGACGGAGGTCAGCTCGAAGAAGCGCGCCTCGCTCCATCTGGTTCGAGGAGAGGAGGCC
>JBOGJN010000103.1:0-1571 GCA_050745445.1 Thermoanaerobaculia bacterium | reverse complement strand
TCGAACGTCAACGCGTACTGTCCGTCAATCCAGAGCTCGGCCCGCGCGGGCTTCTCGGAGACCGAGGCCGTGAAGGCAACCGTGGTGGTGAGCTGCCTCGGACACGGAGCGGTCAGCCATCGAACCTCGGGCGGATTGTCCTGCCGGTAGGCCCGCCACGAATGCGTCTCCCCTCGATAGTCGGGGTAGTTGCCCTCGTGCTGGAAACTGAGGATCTTCTCGAATCCCTCGATCACCTGGACTTCGGCGGTGCGGGGAGAGGCGACTGGCGGCGGCCCTTCGGGGATCGCCGCCCTGTACCGGATGTCCGGGATATCCTTCCGGTCGGGCGAGACCAGTCTGGCCAGAAAGTACCACTCGCTGGACCTCTTGCAGGACTTGATCAGCAGCGTGTTGGCCCCTTCCTGCAAATCGAGGTCACGATGCTGGGCTTCGATGCCGAGCGTCAGCGCGACGGGCGTCAGCGACTGGCCGTTCAACCACACGTGGAGGGAGAGGGGCGTCTCCGGGCCGGAGAGTTCCAGGAGAGCCTTTCGCGGCGTGGGAACTTCTGCCACTGTCAGCGTATACGCGCACACGTCGTTCGGGGGCTCGGTGTTTTCCTTGCCTTTAAGGAGATACAGGAAATTGAGATCCGTCACGACCGAAGGCGTGTATTGTCGCCAGTAGGCCGGTCCGTCTCTACCGTCGTACCGGCGTTTGGTGATCGTTGAGGCGTCGATGAAGTTTGTATCGACTCCGGTCCCGTTCGGGTTGGCGAAGAGGCCGAGCGTCTCCCAGTTCGTTATGAAGCTCTTGCGCGCGCTGACCTCGGTGACGACGAATTCGAGTTGGCCGCCGGGCGCGACGATGCGTTTCTGGATCGTGTAGTCCGAAAAATAGCGTAAATCCGACTCGCGGAGAGCATAGAGGACGGGGCGTTCGAGCGAATAGCGGTCGTACTCTGCCGGGTGGAGAACCAGATAGCCGGGATCGCGGGTCTTGGCGTATGCGCGCGGGTCCACCCGATTGTAGAAGAGCGGGAAGATTTGAGGCTGGTTGACATCGGTGGCCGTCAACATGAGTAACGGGTATTTGCTACGCTGCGGCTCCATCGTGGCGATCACGTCTCGCAAACCATACTGAAAGCCGCCGTAGGTGGGAGCGGAGTACTTGGGGTACTCGCGGAAATAGAGTCGGAGGTAGGTGGCGGTCTCGGCGGAGGCGACCGCGGCGAGAGCCGTGAGAACGAGCAGCCGAAGGGCGAAGGCGATGCGGGGCCGGCGGCCGAGCCAGCCGAGGCCCTGCAGAAGGGCGGCGACGCCAATGCCGGCCGTGAGACAGAAAGCGGCCGACCCGATGAAGCCCCGGGAGGCGCTCGGGATCTCGTTCATGAGGCTGGCACCCACCGGATACAGGAGCAGCCAGAGAAGCACCAGCTTGGGTTCGCGGCTGCGCTGGAAGAGCAGGACACCGAGGCCGAGGACGAGGAAGGGGGCGAAGAAAGCGTAGAGCTCCCCGTGGCCTTGGACGGCATGGCGCACGACCTCGTCTCCCTGCCGAAAGAGAAAGCGCGGCGAAAAGAAGGCCAC
>JBOGJN010000102.1:0-1220 GCA_050745445.1 Thermoanaerobaculia bacterium | reverse complement strand
GTACCGTGCCCGTGGATGATCCGCAGACCTGGGACGCCGGCCAGCGGGGCCCTGTCCAGCGCCGCCACCGTCACCTCGAGCGCGTCATCCGCCGCCTTCCCGCGAAACTCCAGCACCGTGGTGGTCTCCGGCTCGACGCTGGACGCGAGCCGAGGCAATCCGGCCTGCCGGATCCCGCCTGCGCCGCGGACGGTCTCCTCGCTCACTCCCGCTGCGAGGCCGATCAAGCCTGAGACCGGCACCGACATTTCAGCCTCCCCCACCCGCACTCGCACGCGTTTTTTCCCCCGCGGCGATTCCAGCACCGTCCCCACCGCGCCCAGACTG
This sequence comes from Thermoanaerobaculia bacterium, assembly GCA_050745445.1. Lineage (GTDB taxonomy): Bacteria > Acidobacteriota > Thermoanaerobaculia > UBA5066 > Gp7-AA6 > JBOGJN01. Next base: position 893 of record JBOGJN010000102.1, on the reverse strand, counting down.
ACGATCTCCACCCGATCCCCGGCCTTGACGTGTTCGATGGCCACCGTCTCGGCGGGCTTCACCAGACGACCGCGGGCCTGCGTGTCGAGCTCGGCCAGCCGTTGCTTGGCCTCCTTGGCTTTGAGCAGCGTGCGCTCATGTTTCAGCCCCTCCATGACCGACTGCACCTGCGCCCGCGCGTTCAGGAGCTCTTCGGTCAGCTTCTTCTTGACACTTTTACGGTCCTCACGCTCGGCCAGGCGTAGCCGCTCGGTGATCTCGGCGGCCTCCCGAGCGGAGCGCTCGGCGTCAGCCTTCAGGGTGGCGATCCGCGCCAGGTCGTCGTCCAGGCGTCGCTGCTTCTCCTGCAGATCGCCGAGCAGTCGCTCCAACCCTCGATCCTCCCGCCGCAGCCGTTGGAGCGCGTCCTCCAGGATCTCCTCCTCCAGGCCCAGCCGGCCCGCGATCTCGATCGCGGAGGAACCGCCCGGCAGACCCATGAGCAGGCGGTAGGTGGGCGCGAGCCGGCTCACGTCGAACTCCACGCTGGCGTTCATGAACCCCGGTGTCGTCTGCGCCAGCGCCTTGAGCTGGTTGTAGTGCGTGGTCACCACCACTTTCAGGCCCAGGCTCGACAACCGCAGAAGCAGCGCCTCGGCGAGCGCCGCCCCTTCCGCGGGATCGGTCGAAGTGACCAGCTCATCCAAGAGGATGAGCGCCTTCGGCGGCCGACGCAGGGGTTCTGAGGTTCCGGCTCCTTCACCGTCCTGGAGTCGGGGCAGCGACGCTTCCTCGAGCAAGCGAATCATCTGGGTCATGTGAGCCGAGAAGCTGGAAAGGTCTTTGGCCAGGTCTTGGGGATCCCCGATGTCCGCATAGAGCTCCGGGAAAAACGCCATTTCCGAGTCGGGCCC
>JBOGJN010000101.1:0-8677 GCA_050745445.1 Thermoanaerobaculia bacterium | reverse complement strand
CGCACGGTCTTCGAAGTCAGGCCGAGGTTCAGGATCGTGTCCATCATCCCGGGCATGGAGGAACGGGCCCCCGAGCGCACAGACACAAGCAGCGGGTCCGACGCGTCCCCAAACCGCCTTCCGGCCGCCCGTTCCAGACGCGCGAGAGCCTCGTGGACCTCTGCCTTCAGCCCGTCCAGGGCCACGCCCCGCGTGTACTCGGCACAGACCGAGGTCTCGATCGTGAAACCGGGCGGCACCGGGATCCCGAGCGCCGTCATCTCGGCCAGGCCGGCACCCTTCCCGCCCAGGCGTTCCTTGCCCAGACCGGCCCCCTCGGCCGCACCCTCGCCAAAGAAGAAGACTCTTTTCAGTCGACCCCCCTCCCGGATGCGTTTACTTCTCGACGACGATCTCGGAGAAATCGGCCAGACGCGAGAATTCTTTCTGAATGGAGGCCAGCAGGGCAAGGCGGTTGCGCCGCAGATCCTCCTCCGGGCAGTTGACAAGAACCTCCACGAAAAACCTGTCCAGGGCCGGAGCGATGGACGCGATCATCTCCAGCGCCTCCCGGTAGCGGCGCGATCCCGCGAGCTCTTCGAGAGCCCGGCGGGCCTGCAGGAAGTCGCCCGCGAGCTGCCGTTCCGCGTTCTCCCGATACAGGTCGGAGGACGGCGCCCGCGTCTCCTCGGTTCCCAGGATGTTCCGGATGCGCTTGAAGGCCAGGATCAAGGAGCGGAAGTCGATCTGCCGGCGGGCCTCCGTCAACGCCTGCGCCCGGTCGGCGGCGTCGGCGAAGTCCCAGATGCCGACATGCAGAACGGCCGAGACCTCGTCGTAGGCGTGTCCGCGCCGCTCGAGCAGGCTGCGCAGACGCTCCGCGAAAAACTTCTCCAGCTCCTCCAGCACGTCGTCCGGACCGACGGCGGCGGCATCCAGCGGGTAGAGAGAGAGGGCCCTGCGCACGACCGGCCTCCAGTCGAGCCGCCAGCCGAGGGCGATCGCGATCGAGACGATGCCCAGGCCGCTTCGCCGAAGGCCATAGGGATCCTTCGAGCCGGTGGGGATCAGTCCGGCGAGGAAGAGCCCGACCAGCGTGTCGAAGCGGTCGGCCAGAGACAGGATCGCGCCGGCCGCCTCGCGCGGGGGATCGTCGGCGGCGCCGGAAGGCCGATACTGGTCGTAGATCGCCTTCCAGACAGGGTCGGGATGCCCCTCTCGGCGCGCGTAGAGGCCACCCACGATCCCCTGCAGATCGGTGAACTCTTTGACCATGCGCGTCGTCAGATCGGTCTTCGCGAGACGCGCGGCCGCCAGCACCGTTTCCACGAGATCCGGCCGGCCGACCACGTGCGCGATCGTCTCGGAGAGCTCCTGGAGACGTCCGGTCTTTTGGCGGTAGTCCCCGAGACGCTCCTGAAAATTCAGGCTCGCGAGCTCCGGCAGACGCGAGTCCAGCGTCTGCCGGCCGTCCTCCTCGTAGAAGAAACGCGCGTCGGCCAGCCTGGCATTCAGAACCCATTCGTTCCCCTTGGCGATCAGCCCCTTGCGGTCCTCCACGTTGTCCATGACGGCGAGGAAATACGGCAGGAGCCCCGACGGGCCGCGCACCGGAAGATATTTCTGATGGACCCGCATCACGGTCGTCGTGATCTCTTCGGGCAATTCCAGAAAATCCGGGGCGAAGGCGCCGCGCACGACACCGGGCCATTCGACCAGACCGGCCAGCGTGGAAGCCAGGTCGGCGTCCGACTCGACCGAGCCTCCCAGCTCCCGGGCCATCCTCCGCGCGGACTTTAGGATCGCGAGCCGGCGCGCCTCTGCGTCCGGCTCGACATGGGCACGGCGCAGACTCTGAAAATAACCCTCGGCGCTGCTGACCGTGATCTCTTCGTCCGAAAGAATCCGGTGACCCACGGTCTTGTCCGTCGCGGCAATGCCGAAGAGCTCGAGCGGCACGACCCGCCGGCCCAGGAGGGCGAGCACGCCTCGGACCGGACGCACGAAGACGCTGGCTCCGGTTCCCCAGCGCATCGTCTTCCCGAAGGTGAGCGTCGGGACAACGCGGGGGACAACCTGCGAAAGCACCTCCACGGCCGCGCGGCCGGGAATCGTCCGGCGCGCCGCGACCGTAGGACCGCGCGGCGATTGCACGACCTCGAGCTCCGAGACCTGCACCTTCTGGGCGCGCGCGAACCCCTCCGCGGCGCGGGTGGGCTTGCCCTCGGCGTCGTAGGCGGCGGAAGCGGCGGGACCCAGCACCTCGGAGAACCGGTCCTTCTGCCGCTCAGGAAGACCCCGCAGCAGCAGGATCAAGCGCCGGGGCGTCGCGAAGGACTCTGCCAACTCCGCCACGAGCCCTTCCTCTTCGAGCGCGTCCGTGACGTGTCGCTGGAGGTCCATTCGCGCGCCGGCGAGCGCCGCCGCCGGGATCTCTTCCGTCCGGATCTCGAGGAGAAAGTCGTCTCGACTCATCGTTGTGCCGGGAGACGGAAAGCTGGAGGCGGGAGGCGAACGCCTCCAGCATTACGACAAGATTGCTTCTCGCCTGCCACCGTATCCGCTTGCCGCCTTCCGCCTGCCGGGATCTAGGGTGGTAAGAGCGCCGCCGCCGGCTCCGGTTCGGATAGGGGACGGCCCGTGCGCTCCCCTTTCGAGAGATAGGCGCGCGCGCAGGCGCAGGCCAGGTCGCGCACGCGGCGGATCATCCCGACCCGGTCCGTGGCCGACACGGCCCCGCGGGCATCCAGGATGTTGAACTGGTGCGAGCAAGCGAGTGTAGCCTCGTAAGCGGGCAGCACCAGACCGGCCGACAGGGCCCGCTTTGCCTCGCTCTCGTACAGGTCCAGAAGCAGCGCCGCCGTTTCCACGTCCGCCGTTTCGAAGCCGTATCGGGAAAGCTCCACCTCCTCGGCGTGGCGCACCTCGCCGTAGGTCAACGAATCGTTCCAGAGGACATCGAAAACGGAGTTGACTTTCGAAAGAAACATTGCGATCCGCTCCAGGCCATACGTGATCTCGGCGGCGACCGGAGCCACGTCGATGCCCCCCGCCTGTTGGAAATACGTGAACTGGGTGATCTCCATTCCATCCAGAAGGACCTGCCACCCGACCCCCCAGGCGCCGAGCGTCGGCGCCTCCCAGTTGTCTTCCTCGAAGCGGATGTCGTGATCCGCGAGCGTGATGCCGATCCTTTCCAGGCTCCGCAGAAAGACCTGCTGCACATCGCCCGGTGAGGGCTTCAGGATCACCTGAAGCTGCAGGTGCTTGCCCAGGCGGAACGGATTCTCGCCGTACCGGCCATCGGCCGGGCGCCTCGAAGGCTGCACATAGGCGCAGCGCCAGGGCTGGGGCCCGAGAACACGAAAAAAGGTCGCGGGATGCATCGTTCCCGCTCCCATGGGCAGATCGTAAGGCTGCTCGATCAGGCACCCCTCACCCTCCCAGAAGGCGGTCAAGTCCGCGATGAGTCTTTGGAGCGTGAGCATTTCGGAAAGTCTAACCCAGCCACCCGGCAGACCAGGACAACTTTCTTGTTTTCAGTCGCTTCAGGAAGCGGAACAAACTCCTGAAGCCTCGACGCAGACTAGCCCAGGACTTCGGCCAGCACCCTCTGGGATTTCAGCTCGTGGCCGAGGAAGTGTCTCCGCGCCCGTTGGGCGACGGCGGCGATCTCCGCGATGCCGCCATGCCCTGCCACCCGATCGAACGGATTTGAGAGAGTGATCCGGAGCGTCTCTGCCGCCGGCGGCGAAAGGCGCAGGACGTCCTGACGACTACACTCGGCGCCGACGAACCCCGGACGGCTCTCGTCGAAGAAGAGCGGCTCCTGTGAATCGAGCCCTCGCCCGCAGCCCGCGCACTCGGAGGGGGTGGGAAAGAGACCCGAAAGCTTCAGAATCCAGACATCGAAGTAGGCAGCGACCTCCCGCGATGCCGCGCCGGCGAAGAGCGAGTCCATCGCATGCCGCGCCAGCCGATAAAACGGCTCCGCGGGATCCGAATCGGAGACGAACGTCTGCAGGCTCTCGGCCAACGCCGACAACAGGAGACCACGCTCCAGATCCGCGGACAGCGCGAAGGAGGGCCGAATCGCGTCCGCGGAGTTGATCGACACCAGCTCCCGCCCCTCCTTCTCGAAGTAGAGAAGCCGCGCTTCCGTCATGGGTTCGAGCACCCCCGAAAAGGAGCTCCTTGCGCTACGGGCCCCACGGGCCACTCCGCGCTTTTTGCCTGCCTCGCGCGTCAGGAATGACACGATGCGATCCTTCTCCCTCAAGGGATAGGTGCCGAGGATGAAGGCGTCGGAGGAGTGGTGGCGCACGGGACGATTATGATCACGGACGGGAAACGGGAAACGGGAAACGGGAAACGAAGACGTAGACCGCCAAGTTACTAATATTATTATGAAAAATACTTATATCACCTAACTAAATATGGCAGAGACTGCAAAGAAGACCATAAGCCCTGGGGTCGTCACCCTGGGATGGGTGTCGTTTCTCTCCGACGTGGCCTCCGACATGATCTATCCGCTTCTGCCGGACTTCCTGACCCGGACGCTCGGCGCCGGCCCGGCGACACTCGGCTTGATCGAGGGGGTCGCCGAGTCCACGGCCTCCTTCATGAAGCTTGCCTCCGGCTGGTGGTCTGACCGAATCCGGCGCCGCAAGCCGATCGTGGTCCTTGGTTACTCGATTGCGGCTGTCGCGCGGCCGCTGGTGGGCCTCGCGAGCTCCTGGGCTCAGGTGCTCGCGATCCGGTTTTCCGATCGGGTCGGCAAGGGGATCCGGACATCGCCGCGAGACGCCCTGCTCGCCGATCTCACGCCCTCAGAAAGCCGCGGGAGGGCCTTCGGCCTGCAGCGGGCCATGGACAACGCGGGAGCACTGGTGGGTCCGCTGCTCGCATTCTTGCTGCTGCGCTTCTGGATACACGAGGAGCGCACCGTCTTTCTTCTGGCGCTCGTGCCAGGCTTGGCCGCCGTGCTCCTGCTCCTCTGGAGAGTCCCTGAGGCGGCGCGTCGCTTGCCTCCGGTGCGGCAGGGACCATCGCCGGCGAGAGATCGCCTTCCGCGCGCGTTCTGGCTGGCAATTGCGATCTTCATTCTCTTTACACTTGCCAACTCGACGGACGCCTTCCTGCTTCTTCGGGCGCGCGACACCGGCGTGCCCCTTTGGGAGCTACCGCTGCTCTGGGGTTTTTTCAACGGGGTCAAGGCCGCCGCCGGCGTGCCGGGCGGTATCCTCGCGGACCGCATCGGGCGCGCCGGAACGATCTCGCTCGGCTGGCTCATCTACGCGATTTCGTACTTCGGCTTTGCTCTGGCCGGCAGACCCATCGCGGTCTGGAGTCTGTTCGCGCTCTATGGCCTCTTCTTCGGCCTGACAGAGGGGGCGGAGCGGGCGCTCATCGCGGATCTTGTCCCCGCGGACCTTCGCGGCCGCGCCTTCGGGATCTTTCACGCGAGCGTGGGGCTGGCCGCCCTGCCCGCTTCTGTCCTTTTCGGCCTCTGGTGGAGGTTCTTTGGCCCCCGTGTCGCCTTTTCGATCGGCGCCGCCCTCGCTCTCGCTGCAACGGTTGCTCTGCTCGTGGCCAGAAAGAAGATCGTTCGCCAGGTTGCGCTTTTCCAAGGGATATGAAGAAACGGAGAAAGCCTGGCCACGCTCCAAGGGGCCCCGCGGTCCGCCTCCCTCTTCCCAAGAAAGGGGAAAAGCGCCACGGCGACGCCAAGAAGTACCATCGCTCCCGTGAGAAGCAGCGCTTGAGGGAAGACCTGACCGATCGGCCCTGATCACAACTCACAAATCACCAATCACAAATCGTTCCACGAAGCCGGCCGTTGACCGTCCGCCCGGCCACAGCGGAAAGCCAACCTGATAACATTTCGCGTCGATGGGTCCTGTCTGGAGGCTCATGAAGGGGCAGAAGGACACGTGTCACCGGTGTGGCCGGGAGATGCTGGACTTCCCTGCCGTGGGACGGGTGGTGGACTTTCAGTTTCTGCCCGAGCAGAGTTACTGCTGGGACTGCTACCGCTACATCCAGCCCTTCGTGGATGAGGTGGCGCCCGAATCTCTAGACCCTTTCCAGCCAGTCACCAAGCCCGTCATCCCGTGACAGAACTCGCCTCCTTCCGCGGCTCCGATCTCGCTCCCCTGGCCGAAAAGACCCTCGCCGGAGAACGACTCTCCTTCCAGGACGGCGTCCGCCTCTTTGCGACGCGGGACTTTTTGGGCCTCGGGCGTCTGGCGAACGGCGTCCGGGAGGAGCGGCATGGCAACCTCGCCTTCTACAACGTGAACCGGTATCTGAATCCAACCAACCTCTGCTGGGTAGATTGCGCTCTCTGCGCGTGGGCAAAAAAGGTCAACGAGCCGGGCGGATACGAGATGGCGATCGGGGAGTGCGTCGAGGAGGCGGGGAGAGGCTACACTGAAGCGGTCACGGAGTTCCACATCGTCGGCGGGCTCCACCCCACCTGGCCCTTCGATTACTACACCGGCCTCCTGCGCGCGCTGAAAGTACGTTTCCCTTCGGTGCATCTCAAAGCGTTCACGATGGTCGAGCTCGACTGGATCGCGCAGGTCGGCAGGCGCTCTGTCGCCGAGACGATCCGGGAGCTGCACGACGCGGGCATGGATTCCTGCCCGGGAGGGGGCGCGGAGATCTTCGAGAAACGGGTGCGGGACGTGATCTGCCGCAACAAGATCTCCGGCGAGCGCTGGCTCGAGGTTGCGCGCGAATGCCACCGCCAGGGGATCCGCACCAACGCGACGATGCTCTACGGCCACGTCGAGACGGTCGGGGACCGCGTGAACCATCTCATGAGGCTGCGTGCTCTGCAGGACGAGACCGGGGGCTTCACGGGGCTCATCCCGCTCGCCTTCCATCCCGAGAACACGCCGCTCGCCTACCTGCCCGCGACGTCGGGCCGGACGGACCTCTCCGTCATCGCGGTCTCGCGGCTCCTGCTCGACAACTTCCCGCACGTGAAGGCCTACTGGATCCAGGTCGGCACGAAGCTCGCGCAGGTCTCGCTCTTCTTCGGCGCCGACGACCTCGTCGGCACCGTCGTGGACGAGACGATCACGCACGCCGCCGGCGCGACGACCGCCTCCGGTATGAGCCGCCTCGAGTTCGAGCGGCTGATCTGGCAGTCGGGCCGCGAGCCGTTCGAGCGAGATGCCGAGTACCGGCGCGTCGTTCGACCCGACGGTCCGATCGAAACCGTTCCCGGGCGGGCCGAGCCCGCCTCCGTTTCGGTTTGAATCGCCTCGTCGCCGTCGGCATTCTTGCGGCCGCCCTCGACCGGCACCTCGACGCGACTCGGCTGCTGCCCTCGAGAGAGCGGGTCGAGCCGGACCTTGGCGGGGCGAGTCGGGAGCCGTAGCGCGTCGTCACCGGCACGGGATGACTCGGTCGCCATGCTAGGATCGCGGGCCGCAACGACCCGATGTCAACCGAACAGCCCGATCCTCATCCTCCTGCTCAGCGAGATCGCACGGATGTGCCTTTTCGAGCCCTATCAACTCTTAGCGATGAAAGGAGGCAGCGGATGTCCCGAACTGTTGGAGTCCTCGGTGGTCTCAGCATGCTCGTCATGGTCGCCGCTCCGGCGATTGGCCAGGAGACAACGATGGCCACGCCGGCGGACGGCCACACGGTCCACGTCACGGCCCCGCACGTGGTAGCCGGAAAGGTAATGGGTCCGTACCACCATTACTGCAAGGTCCTTTCTCCCGAACCCGTGATCGAGTGTCTCTGCTACAGCTCCAACGAGCCCAACGCCCGGCTGGAGCAGGTCGAGTACATCCTCGCCAAGTCCATTACCCGGACGGGTGCGGTGACGCGCGCGAACTGGAACAGGAACTGGCACGACCACCGTCAGGAGATCGCCACCGGCCGCGTGCAGGTGCTCGATCTACCGCCCGACAAGGCCAAGGAAGTGGCCGACCTCGTGGTCACTACGGACGGCATCATTTTTCACCTGTGGTCGCATGACGCGAAGGTGCCGAGCGGCAAAGTGATCATTGCCCAATCGGTGGGACATGTGAACCTGAACGAATCGGACTTCAAGAAGGGCGCGGCGGAAAGCCCGGCGATGCAGCCATCCGCGAAGTAAGGTGCGGCCGCACGGAGTGGCGTTCAAGTAGACGGAGCTGTCAGCTCGTAGCCGTCAGCCGTCAGCCGGATACGAAGAAAGAAAAAGGGCCCCGGAAAACCGGGGCCCTTGTTGTCTTCGAGGAAAGTCCTCTTATCCGTCGATTATGCCGTTGCAGTCGTCGTCCACGCCGTTGCGGCCGGCCTTCCCCCTGGTGTCGTTCGCCCCGGGACGGATCCGCGCGTTGCTGTCATTGCAGTCGAGTCCACCGGTCGCGATCGAGCAGTATCCGTCGCCGTCGGCGTCCGTGCACGGAGGCGGAGGAGTTGGGGTTGGCGTCGGAGTCCGTGTCGGGGACCGCGATCGGGGTGGCTCCTGGACATGTCGGAGAACGCAAGAGCATGCCCCGGCCGAGAGACGGGATCAAGCCCTTTCGTCGGATGAGTTCTCGACCGGCCTCGTCCAGACCGGCGGCGGTGTGATTCCGGTCACCGCGTCGGCCTCGCGAGTGGCAAAGTCGAGCGCTCCGGCGATCCGTTCGATCGCCGCCCCCTCGGGGACCTCCTCGCCCACCGGAAACGGCTCGCCGTAGAGGAC
>JBOGJN010000100.1:0-6421 GCA_050745445.1 Thermoanaerobaculia bacterium | reverse complement strand
GCCGACGCCGCAGGCGGCACGGGGATCTTTCGAATAGACGCTCAGACCGGAGAAGTCACTGCAATCTTGCACAGCGGCCTGTGCCCTCCCGACTGCATCGAGTGGCCGGTTCGGTCTTCCGATGGGGAATTGATCTTTGCCCGCCGGACCAACGAGGAAACGAACGCCGCGCGACGGATCGTTTCGAGAGATCTCGCGAGCGGGCGTGAACATGAGCTCTATCGTGCCTCTGCTGGCGCCCAAGTTTCGCACCTTGCCGTCTCGCCAGATGCTCGCCGAGTGGCCTTCATCGAGCGAAACTCAAAGAAGGGGACAAGCGCGTTGAAAACCATGACAGCCGACGGCAGTGGGCCGCGGGAGCTGCTTCGAGTGCGGACGCCGGAGACAATTTTTGATTGCGCGTGGACTCCGGATAACCGCCACCTCCTATTCGGCACGGGAAGCACAGGTCAGAATCAGCGTTTCAAGCTGTGGCGCATCTCCATGAAAGGCGGAAAAGCACAAGAGCTTGGGTTGGCGATGCAGGGCCTCCAGCTTTACGGTCTCAGCGTTCATCCCGATGGAAAGCGGATCGCGTTCACTGCTGGCACGCCCCTGCGGGGAGAACTCTGGGTGTTGGAAAAGCTCCTGCCCGTGCCGGAGACCGAGAAGAAAAGAGAATGAGGCGCTGCGTTCGCGTATCGTCCTCGTGGTGGCAGCTCCGGGCGTCGGGCCCTCGCTTCTGGTGCCCTTTGGCACGGAATGAGAGCCGCACCGGCCAGAGCGGAAGCCGATGCTGTTGAGCGTCCAGAGCCTCGCCACCCACTTCTTCCTGGATGAAGGGGTGCTCAGAGCGGTGGACGATGTGTCGTTCGAGGTGGCCGAAGAGGAGACGGTTGCGCTCGTCGGAGAATCGGGCTGCGGCAAGACGATCGTCGCGCTGTCGATCATCAACCTCGTGGCTCTGCCAGGCCGGATCGTCAAGGGCAGGGTCCTCTTCAACGACCAGGATCTCTTACGCGCAGGCCCGGAGAAGCTGCGGGAGGTCCGGGGAGGAGAGATCGGAATGGTGTTCCAGGAGCCGGGCGCCGCCTTGAATCCCGTGTACACGGTCGGCCATCAGATCGCCGAAGTCCTTGAAGAGCACAGGGGCCTGACCCGTCACGAGGCGAACGCCGAGGCGATCCGCCTCCTGGGCGAGACCGGGATCTCGGAGCCGGAGAAGCGGGCGAAGGCCTACCCGTTCGAGCTGTCGGGAGGAATGCGCCAGCGGGCGGTCATCGCGATCGCGGTGAGCGGGCGGCCGAAGCTGCTCATCGCCGACGAGCCAACCACGGCCCTGGACGTCACGGTGCAAGCGGAGATCCTCGACCTCCTGCGCCACCTTCAGGAGAAATACAGGATGGCGGTGCTGCTCATCACCCACGACCTCGGGGTCGTGGCCGAGATGGCCCGGCGCGTGCTCGTGATGTACACGGGGAAGATCGTCGAGGCCGCTCCGACGTCGGCCCTGTTCGCGGACCCGAAGCACCCCTACGCTCAGGGACTCGTCGGCTCCATTCCCCAGCTCGGCGCCGGCCGCAAAGGAGCGCTGCAGGGTATCCCGGGGTCGGTGCCCGACTTTCTGAACCTCCCCTCGGGCTGCACCTTCCACCCGCGCTGCCCGATCGGCGACGCCTCATGCACGTCGGAGTTCCCGCCTCTGCTCGAGATCGCGCCCTCGCGCAGCTGCGCGTGCTACAAGGTGCAACCCGCCAAGTTTTGGGGCGTATGACGAGCGCCCGGATGGGAGCCTCCGCCGGCGATCTGCTCTCCGTCGCGGGCCTCCGAACCTACTTCCCGTTCGGGCGCCGCTGGTTCGGCAAAGGCCAGTGGGTCCGGGCGGTGGATGGCGTTGACCTCCGGCTGCGGCGGGGCGAGATCCTGGGGCTCGTCGGCGAGTCCGGGTGCGGAAAGACGACGCTCGGAAGATCCCTGCTGCGCTTGGTCGAGCCGACGGGCGGCGCGGTTCAGTTCGACGGCATTGATCTGCTGGTGCTGAAGGAACGAACATTGCGGGCCATGCGCCGACGGATGCAGATCGTGTTCCAGGATCCGTATGCCTCCCTGAGCCCCAGACGGCAGATCCGGCAGATCCTCGCGGAGCCCCTTCTCCTCCACCGCCTCGTCGCAAAGCACGCAATCGAGAAGAGCGTGGCCGCCCTGCTCGTCGAAGTCGGGCTGGAGCCCTACTTCATGCACCGCTACCCGCACGAGATGAGCGGCGGGCAGCGCCAGCGCATCGCGATCGCCCGGGCGCTCGCCCTAGAGCCCGCTTTCCTCGTCGCGGACGAACCGGTCTCCGCGCTCGACGTTTCCGTCCGGGCCCAGATCTTGAACATCCTGCTGGAGCTACAGCGCAAGAGAGGCATCGCAATGCTCTTCATCTCCCACGACCTCGCGGTGGTGGAACGGATCGCGGACCGGGTGGCCGTCATGTACCTGGGCAAGATCGTCGAGGAGGCCGAAGCCGGACGTTTGATGGAATCCCCACTCCATCCGTACACACAGGCTCTCCTCTCGTCCGTGCCCGTCGCGGACCCCGGCGCCCCAAGGAAGCGGATCCGCCTGACCGGGGAGCTTCCGTCGCCAATCCAACCGATCCTTGGCTGCCCCTTCGCTTCCCGCTGTCCCGAGGTCCAGGACCTCTGCCGCGAGGTTGCCCCGCCATTGGAGCCAAAGCGGGAAGGACATCGGGTGGCGTGCCACTTCCGGTAGTGGTCGAGCCTGGAGCACATTTTGCGGGCCCCTAAACCTCGGGTCAGCTCGGCCAGGATCTCGTCGTCGGAGAGCTATGAGCTCCTCCGGATCGTCCCCTCGATCAGTCCGTAGGGCTCGTCGGTCGCGACGAAGATCTCGTTGTCGTTCTCGAGGCCGAAGGGGGAGAGGTCCACCGGCAGATGATGCTTGTTGGGCATCGAGAGGCGGATCTCGAGGACTTCCGCGTACCGTTCGAGGACGGCCTCGCCCATGGCGTAGAGCGTGTGCTGCACCGAACGGCTCTCGTGATCCGCGAAGGAGTCGAGAAGCGTCTGGCGGACTCTTCTCCACAGGAGGTTGAAGGAGACTTCCGGTCCCGCGTAGGACCAGACGGCCCGCATTGCCGTGGCGAGGATTCGGTCGGAGGTCTCCGGAAGCGTCGTGTACCGGTCCCGCACGAATCCGGCGAAGCCCGACTGCGCCGTCTTGAGCACCAACAACCCCTCCACGCCGGCCTCGACCGAGACGCCCCCGCCGCGCTCGTGCGCGACCCGGGCCAGCCGCGTTTCGCCGCCCGGCCGGCGGAAAGCATGCCGGTGGGGCCGGCCGGAAACCTCGAGCCGCTCCCAGAGCCGCTCGGAAAGGTCGATACTCGCCCGCGAGACGGGTGCGTGGCTTTCGACGAAGTGCCGGGCGAGCACCAGGCCGAAGGACTCGAGGTCCTCCAGGAGATGCTCTTTCGCGAGTGCGTAGACCGTGTTCTTCATGGTGTCCGTCGGCATGACCGCGGAGTTGTCCCCGGCGACATACGCCGCCTCGAAGTCCCCTTCGAGCCGGATGCCGACGGTGACGTCCTTGATGTCATGGCGGTCCGGACGCCGGGTCACCTTGACCAGCCGGATTCCCGATTTGCCGTAGGAGTTGGCCGCGAGCATCAGCTCCCCCGGTACGTCGAGTACCCGTACGGCGAAAGCAGCAGCGGCACGTGATGGCGCTGCGAGAGGTCACGCACCTCGAAGACGACCCGGACCTCGGGATAGAACGCCTCGAAGTTCGAGGCGAGGAAGTACGCCCCCGTGTCGAAGGAGAGGCGGTAGACCCCCCTCGGAACGTTCGTCTCGGATTCGAGCAGGCACGCGCGGCCGTCGGTATCCGTCGCGCTGCGGCCGATCTCCTTCCAGTCCCCCCCCTCAAGACGCACTTCGAGCAGGACCGGCACGCCGCTCGCAGGCTTCCCGCGCGAGGTGTCGAGCACGTGGGTCGTGATACCGCTCATGGCTCGAAGAGCTCCTGGAGGCGCAACCGGGTGATCTTACGCTGCTCCTCGGCGGCCACGGCGAGCTCGGTACCGGGGTCGTTGCCGAGGCGCGCCTGGAGCAGGGCCAGCATCTCGGCCGCGCTCTTGCCGGCGGCGCACACGATGAAGATATGGCCGAACCGCTTTTCGTAGCGGCGGTTGGCGGCGGCGAGGGCCGCCAGGATCTGCGCCGGAGCCGACCTCGTGCCCGACTGCTCTTTCTCCGCGCGGCCGGAGGCCGAGTGATCTCCGATCCTCGGATGCGCTCGAAAGGCCTCGAGCCACTCCTCGCGGGCGAGCCCGCGCCAGGTCCGGTCCGCAGTCTCGAGCAGGTCCTCCAGATCCCGGAAGGGGCGCTCCCCGGCCATCCGGCGCGCCCACTCGGAGGAGCCGCAGCAGTCGCGCAGCCGCTCTTGCGCCTCTCCCCGCCCGAGGGCGTTGAACCGCTCGAGCCGCGGCGTCACGCGGGGTTCAAGGCGAGCGAGCCGAAGAGCCGGAGCCTCGCGACCCCCCCGTCCGGATAGATGTTCAGGCGGGCGTGGGTCACCGGCCCGGTGCCGCGGATCTCTCTCTCGAAGGTGTGAACGGTGTGGGCCGTGAGAGGGGTGCGGGGCAGGATCTCCCGCCACGGCGCGGCAGGATCCGCGAGAGTCTCGGCGGAAGCCTCCGGGGCGGCGAGCCCTTCGACCGAGCAGCTCTCGGGAGCGTTCCCCTTGAAATGCGTCGTGTCGACCTCTACGCGCCGCACGATCCCTTCCCCCGCGAGCTTCACGATCGCCCAGTCGTGGCCGGGTCCCCGGCGCCGCCGCGTCTCCCAGCCGTCGTGCATGCCTCGCGCCGGTCCCGGCAGGATCAGGTTGTGTCGGTTCCCGAAGAACATGTCGCTCGCGGCCACGACGAGCCCGCCGTGCTCGACGGCCGCAAGGTCGATCTCCCCCGGCCGCGACAGCTTCTCCCGGTCCGGAGCGACGACGCCGTAGACCCTCAGGCGGGCGACGCCGCCGTCGGGGAAGATGTTGAACCGGACGTGTGTCGCGCGGCGCGCCCCCGTGACCTCGAAGGCGTTCTCACAGTCTCCGCGCAGGGGCGACTTCGGAAGGACCGCCGTCCAGGCTGCGGACTGGAGCTCCTCGGGCGACGGGCCCCCCGGGGCTTCGCACGCCTCCAGCGAGCAGGAGTCCGGATAGTTCCCCTTGAAGTGGCTCGTGTCCACGACGACGCCCCGGAGGACTCCCGGCAGCCCCAGGCGGATCAGGCACCAGTCGTGGCCCGGCGTGCGGCGCCGCCGCGTCTCCCATCCGTCCATCCACTTGCCGCGGTCGGTGTACTCGTCCTCGCGGAGCACCGGCCGCGAGGCCTTGAGCAGGTTCTCCGTGGGCGCGAAGAACTCGTCGTTGGCGGCGAGTACAGCGCCGCCCAGGCGCTCCGAGGCGAGGTCGACGAGATCGGCAAACGCGGGCATGGCTACGGACCTGGCGAAAGCAGGATCTCACCGGTCGGGGGGCCGAAGAACTCTCCCTTTTCGTAGATCTTCTCACCGTTGAGGTAGGTCGCC
This sequence comes from Thermoanaerobaculia bacterium, assembly GCA_050745445.1. GTDB lineage: Bacteria > Acidobacteriota > Thermoanaerobaculia > UBA5066 > Gp7-AA6 > JBOGJN01. The sequence continues at coordinate 851 of JBOGJN010000100.1, read as the reverse complement.
TCGACGACACCGTCGAGCGTGCGGCCGGCATAGGGGGTGAGCCTGTGACGGTGATGGAGCGCTTCGGGGCGGACCTGGAAGGAAGCCTCCGGGCGGAAGACTACGAAGTCGGCGTCGCAGCCCGGCGCGAGAGCCCCTTTACGGCCGGCGAGCCCGGCCAGGAGCGCCGGGCGGCGGCACATCCACTCCGCCACGCGCTCGACCGGCACGCCGCGCTGCCTCGCCGCGGTCCAGACGGCCGGGAGGGCGAGCTGAAGCCCGGAGATCCCGCCCCAGGCCGCGTCGAAGTCTCCCGTGTCGCGGCGCTTGCCCTCCGGGGGCGAAGGGGAGTGGTCCGAGACGATCATCCCGATCAGGCCTTCTTCGAGCCCCTGCCAGAGGCGCTCGCGATTCTCCCGCTCGCGGATCGGCGGGGCGCACTTCCATTCGGTCCCGCCCGGCGGAACCTCCTCGGCGGTGAAGACGAGATAGTGCGGGCAGGTCTCGGCGGACAGCGGCAGCCCCTCCCGCCGGGCCCGCTCGAGCACGGGCAGGGCGTCGGCAGAAGAGAGGTGCACGATGTGGATCGCGGCGCCCGTCTCGCGGCAGAGGCGAGCCAGAAGCTCGACCGCCTCGTTCTCGGCCGCGCGCGGGCGAGACGCGAGATAGGCCGCGTAGTCTCTCGGGTCGCTGGCGAGCTCCCGCAGCCGCTCGGGCAGCTCCGCGTGCGCGAGCAACACCGCGCCGGCCGAGGAGAGCACCGGAAGAGCCTCGCGAAGGTGCGCCTCGGTCACGTGGGGGAACTCGGGCACGCCCGAGGGCGCGAGGAAGCACTTGACGCCGGGCACCCCGTGCGCGACGAGGGTCTCGAG
>JBOGJN010000099.1:0-1013 GCA_050745445.1 Thermoanaerobaculia bacterium | reverse complement strand
TGACACAACGGGAGCTCGCGGAGCGCGTCGGAGTTTCGCAGCAGGCGGTTGCGCAGGCGGAGCGCTGGCGTAGCAACCCGACGATCGAGCTCATGCGCGGATGGGCCGCGGCGTGCGGCGCCCGGCTGAAGGTCGATGTCCGGGTGCCGCGGCGCAAGCCGGTCATGCGCCACTCGTCACGTCGGCCTCGCTAGGCTCGGCCTCCCGCATCGCCACGTCGCTCGAGCTAGCGCTCTCGCTCCCGCGGCGCGAGGCTCCTCCTCTCTAGGAGACTCCTCGCGCCGCGACCAAGGCTGGGAACCGAACTTCGCGGAGACTATTCGCGATGCGAACCCAGGGGTAACCGGTGGATGAGGGGCTGACCGACCCTCTGTCATCTTCGCTTCCGGAGTGCCCGTTCGTAGATCTCTCGCCGATGTCCCAACATGACGACGAGGACGATGAGCTCCTCGTCCCGAATCTCATACACGACTCGGTAGTCCCCGACTCTGTAGGACCAGAAGGGCACAAGCTCGCCGTGAAGGGGCTTACCGAGCCGGGGATTTTCGGCGAGCCGCTCGAGGCCGTGACGGACTCGCTTGGCCACGCCGCCCGGAAGAGCTCGAATGTCCTTTTCCGCGCCGGGAAGGTACAGCAGCCGGTACGCCATCCCTCCTCCACACTTGCTCGTGCGTCAAGAGAACGCCCGCAGCGATCTCTCGGCGAGCTCTCACGATCTTCTTCATCGCGGCCGCGTCCGAAAGGATCGAGACTGTTTCCAGGAGGCTCTCCCACTCCTCGGCCGATACCAGCACGCCCGCTGGAATTCCATTCCGCGTAATCTGAACCGTCTCTCCCCGCTCCTCCACGTCCCGAAGCAGCTCGAGAAGAGAATTCTTTGCCTGCGTTACGGTCAGGGTAGTCATCGGTGGCCATTATAGTGGCCATTGCGGCGCGAAGCAAGGCATTCAACTCAGGCGCCGAAGCGGAGCACCCGGCGCAAGCCGGTCATGCGCCACTCCCGCGAGGGGTGA
>JBOGJN010000098.1:0-2419 GCA_050745445.1 Thermoanaerobaculia bacterium | reverse complement strand
GTTTCCCGGAGGTTTTGCTCGAATCCCCGGATGTCCCGGGCGAGCGTCGATCCGTCACGCCGGAAGAACTCCGCCGTTCGACGATACGGGATGCGCCCGTAAATCAGTCCGAGGTGGCCAACCATCGCCCGCGCGATCGAGGCCTCCCGGCGCCGTGTCGGGCTTCTCAAGAACTCCAGATCCTGCCCGAGCTCGCCGGCGACGATGCGCGAAAGGCCTGCGACCGTCAGGCTGCGCCGCACCAGCTCCAGACCGCCGGCCGCCTCGAAGACGCCCCTGGCGAAGACCTCATCTCCCCGTACAGCTTGGCCGATGGTCTGAGCCTCCTCATACGACTCCACATCCCTCTTACCCATGAATCGCCGATACCGGCGGATGGCGGCTCCCCGACTCTCTTCCAGATGGGACAGCCCCCGATCGACATCGAGCCATTTCGGACCCCTTCCCAGCCGGTAGGCGCGGTCACTCGACCAGGGGTACCGATCGGGCCGGTCCACGATTCCGGCCTCCACCGGGTTACGGTGGATGTACCGCAAGAGAGCCAGCCAGTAACGGTCCTTCTCTACGAGCAATGCCTTGTACCGCCCCTGGAACAGATGGCCGACGCGACGGTGACGCCGGTTGAAGTCCTGTGAATAGGACGACTGCAGGGCGTGCATGCACCGTGACAGCGGTGTCTTGCCGGCCTCAATTGCCAGGTGGACGTGGTTGTCCATCAGGCAAAAGGCAAGGAGCCGGAATCCGAACCTCTCCCGGTATTGCGCAAGCCTGAACAGGTAACGCTCACGATCCGTGTCGTCGCGGAACACGGGGCGGCGCTCGTTACCTCGGACCATCACATGGTATAGCCCGCCGGGTCGCTCGACCCGAGTCCGCCTCGCCACCCAGAAACAATCCCACTATTCAAGCACGGCCCCAAGCTCGGACGGCCCCAAGCTCGGACGCCCCGAGCTCGGAGGCATCCGCACTAGAAATGCTGAAGGGCCTCCACCGGGGCGAAGGCGTCGGTCAACTCTGGCGTGCCTTGCGGAGGACTCGGGCTATGGATCAGGAAGGGCAAGAATCCGGAAGGTTCCGAAATCTTCCACTTCTTCGCCATTTCCTCGGCGTTGCGGCGCACGAGGTCGAGAGCGAGCGGGTCCGCCGAGACGGTGGCAAACACGAGGACGTTTCCCGAGACGGACGTCCGGCCCGCGGCCACATCGTCGTTGATCAGGTAGACCTGTCCGAACTGCCGGCGGATCGTCTGATACGCGGCCCAGAAGAGGCGGCCGTCTTTACCCATCAGGTTGGCAATGAAGTTTGCCGCGAAGACGCCGTCCGGAGAAAGACGGCTGCGAACCGTTTGGAAAAACTCCCGCGTCGTGAGATGAAATGGGACACCGGTGGAATTGAAGGCGTCCAGGATGATGAGGTCGTAGGGAGCGCCGCCGCGCGCCAGAAACGATCGGCCGTCCTCGATCACCGTCCTCGTATGCTCCGACTCGCGATAGAGGAACAGCTCGCGAGCCAGATCGCGGACCGCCGGATCGATCTCCACTGACTCGACGAGGACGTCGGGACGGATGCGCGCAAGGATTCTCGGAATACCTCCACCGCCGAGCCCGATCATGCAAACGCTCTGAATCCGCGGCCGCATTGCGAAAGCGAGCGGAAGGCCCTGCTCATGCGGAAGGACCGCCCTCTCCGGGTGCGCCACATTGACGGCACTCTGCGTCAAGTTGTCGAAACGAAGCCACCGCGTCTCGTCGAGCTGCGTGACGACGATATGGTGGTACGCGGTGTCCTTGCGCAACAGGACTCGCTCGTTGCTCTGCACATTGCGGCCCGCAAAGCCCGCCATAGTGCAGGCTGCCGCCGCAAGACAGACGATCGCCACGCTCGCTCGCCCGCTCATGAGCAGGACGGCGCAGAGCACAAGCGTGGCCGCAAGTCCGAGCAGAAGGGAGTTCACCGGAAAGGCCGGAATGAGCAAGAAGGTCGTCAGAAGTGTGCCCAGGATCGAGCCAACCGTGGAAAGGGCGGAGTACCCGCCCGCCACAGATCCCGCTGCCTCCCTCTCGCGAATGGCAATGCGAACCGCAAAGGGCGTGACCATCCCCATCGCAACCGAGGCCGGCAGAAAAAGAACGATCGCCGAAAAGAGGGCCGACCAGCGCGCATCCCAATGGCTCGCGACGGCCAGACGCAGCAGCGCGCCTCCCCAGACCACGCACGGCACGATCAGCACCGCGGCAATCGAGAGGATGACCGACAGGATCGCAAGCGATGGATGCCGGTCCGCCAGGCGGCCGCCCAGAGCGTAACCGATCGCCAGCGCCGCCAGAAACGTCGAGATGAGGCTCCCCCAGACGTAGACCGACGATCCGTAGCTCGGTGCCAGCACGCGTGATCCCAGAATCTCGAGGGCCATGAGCAC
>JBOGJN010000097.1:0-1471 GCA_050745445.1 Thermoanaerobaculia bacterium | reverse complement strand
GGCGCGGTCCGCGCAGGCGCAAGAGGCCGCGCTTCTTTTGCTCACTCCCTATCGCTTGAGCGGGATCGTCGCCGAGGCGGTCCTCTCGGCGGAAGGCGCGCGTCCGATCTGGCAGGGCAGCGGCCGGACACCGCGCCTCCTTGCGGGAATCTCCTCGCGCCTAACACTGGAGAAACTCGGCCGAACGACGCCCGGGACAACAGCTCCACTTTCTCTGTCCTTCTCCTCTTTCTGTAATCCCTTCGCTCCCCCCTCTTGTCATCCTGAGCGCAGCGAAGGATCTACTCCCGTCGTCGCGGCCTGGAGCTCACCGGGGCAGATCCTTCGTCGCTTCGCTCCTCAGGATGACAAAGCGGTTGTCTAGTGGCTTCCTCCCGCCTCGCCTGTCTCTTCGTCCCTCTTTTTCCGCTGGCCGCGCGGCTGCGCAGCGAACCGGAGCTAAAGGGCGAGGCCGTGGCGATCTTCGAGGGCAACGGCAATACGGCTCGCGTCATCGCCGCCACGCGAAAGGCGCGCAAGAAGGGGATCGAGCCCGGGATGACTCTTCCTCAGGCGCGCTCTCTCTTTCCGAAGCTCGTCGCCCGCGGGCGCGACCGCGAGAGCGAACGCTCGGCAGAGGAGGCATTGCTCGAAGTCGCCGACAGCTTTTCTCCGCGCGTCGAAGACGCCGGGGAGGGGGTCGTCTATCTGGATCTGACGGGTCATCGAGCTATCAGCTATCAGCTGTCAGCTCTCAGTTCTGATCACAAATCACAAATCACAAATCACAAATCGTCACCATCGCCCGAACTCTCTCTTGCCCGCGAAATCATCACTGCTGCCGAAAAGGCAGCTTTACCGATTCGTGTCGGCATCGCCGGCTCAAAGCTCGCGGCGCGCGTGGCCGCCAATCTGCCCGATTCGCCGAAGGTCGTGCCCGAAGGGGAGGAGGCGGCGTTTCTGGCGCCGCTGCCCCTCTCGAGGCTTGCGCCGGGACTCGAGATGGCCGAGACCCTGGAGCGCTGGGGCATCCGCGCAATCGGCGAGCTCGCGAAGCTGCCGGAAGGGGAGGTCGCTAGCCGCCTGGGGGAGCTCGGGCGGCAGCTCCACGCGACGGCCCGCGGGATCGATCCGAGGCCGCTCGAGCCAAGACTTCCCTCTCCCTGTTTTTCTGAGGGCATGGAGCTCGAATGGCCGCTTTTGACCCTGGAGCCCTTTCTCTTTCTTGGCAACGCGGCGCTCGAGAGGCTCGTGCAGCGCCTCGAGTCGCAGGCCCTGGCCTGCACGCGTCTGGAAGCGACGCTGAAGCTCGATCCCGACGGCTACGACGCGCGCGCGATCGCGCTTCCCGCTCCCACGCGCGATGTGAAGACGCTTCTGACGCTCGTGCGCCTGGAGCTCGAGGCCCGGCCGCCCGGCGCCCCCGTCGTGGGCTTCACGTTCACCGCGCATCCGGACAAGCCGCGGCGCGCACAGCTCTCGCTCTTTGGCC
>JBOGJN010000096.1:0-2843 GCA_050745445.1 Thermoanaerobaculia bacterium | reverse complement strand
GATGCCGGCGCAACCTCGAAGCCGAACTGCCGGAAGTGGCGATCCAGGGTGAACGCCAGGCCGATCTTCCCGCGCCTCATCACGGCGAAGCTGGTGCAGTCGGTGAACGAGAAGTCCTTGTCGGCATACCTCTGGAAGATGCGCCAGGCTTCCTCCTGGATGTCGGGATCGACTTGGACGATCTCGATGCCGCCTCGGCGGATCTCCCGCCCGAATCGGACGGCCGAGCGATGGCCGAGCGCCGAGGGAAGCAACGTGTACGTTTCGTCCAGCACGTAGTCGGTCGTCACCAACAGGGCCTGATCCGTCTCGAACCGCTCGGCTGTGGCGGCGGCCAGGGCGTGCTCGCGGGAGTCACCCGTGCTCTGGAGGGCGTAGAAGGCGCTCGTGTCGACGAGCACCGCGTAGGTCATCGCGACGCGTGCCGCCGATAGACGACCCTGTCGATGTCGCGAGCCGCGATCCGAGGCCCCTTCACGGCCAATCGAGCCAGGCGCGATAGCACCGGCTTCGAGTCCTTGTGGCTCTCCGCCCGGCCCCCTACGTACTGCCGGACCGCCTCGCGGAAAAGCTCGGAGCGATTGCGGCCCTCGGCCCGCGCGACCTCGTCGGCCTTCTTGAGAAGGGCCTCAGGAACCGTCATGTTCACGATTCGGGACGACATTTACGACACCATGTATTGAAGTCATTCATATCATACATCGGTCCCGAGGCTGAAGGATCTCGTAGGGGCCGAGCCGGGTCCCGGCTGGGAGTGTCATCGGATGACCGCGCGGAGATAACTCTATCGTGCGACGGCAACTGGCGGGACGCCAAGTGATCGGGTGGATAAAGGTGCTGGAGCGGGAAACGGGGGTCGAACCCGCGACATCCACCTTGGCAAGGTGGCGCTCTACCACTGAGCTATCCCCGCCCGGGCAGCGGAAGATCAGCCGAGGCAGGATAGAACCGTTGGGACGATCGAGATGTACAATTCAATCCGAACACATGAAGAAGGAATTCAATGTCGTGGTCGAGCGCGACCGGGAAGGCTTATACGTGGCCTCGATACCCGAGCTCGAGGGGTGCCACACCCAGGCGAGGTCTCTCGATGAACTGATGGAGCGCATCCGGGAGGCGGCAGAGCTTTGTCTTGAGGTCCAAGGCCGGGAAATCGAGAGTCTCGAGTTCATCGGGGTGCAACGGCTGACGCTGGCCTGATGCCCAAGCTGCCAAAGGTCACCGGCAAGCAGCTCGTCGCAGCACTCTCATCTCTCGGCTTCCAACTCGTCAGAACTCGTGGGAGCCACGCCTTCCTGCGGCATCCTGACGGACGCGCAACCGTCGTGCCCGTGCACTCAGGCGAGACGATCGGTCCAGGCCTGCTTTCCAGGATTCTCCGAGACTGCGAGATCACTCGAGACGATCTTCACAACGCCCTTTAGGTCGGCGGCAGCACGAGAACCCCTCTCACCGCTCAGAGAACAGGGAGTCCCATAGGGTGCAAGTCATGGATTCCATTGGAGCGGGAAACGGGGTCGAACCCGCGACATCCACCTTGGCAAGAAGAGGAGGCGCTTCGGGATGTTCCGGGACGGCTCCGCATCAACCGCTTAGGGTCAGGTCGCGAGCGTCCCGGAGCGTCCTTTGAGCCCCCATTGAATCTCGTTGAACGGGCCCTCGTTGCCACGCTCCCGCAATATTCTGCTTCTCGTCTGGCGATTCCCACCGACTGAGACGCAGTCGGAATCACTTCGCGCCGGCGACGAGCTTCTGGAACCGTGGGTTGGAACGCAGCGGGTCGAAGTTGGGGTCGATCTTGAGCCAACCCGGCGAGAGCCAGAAGGGAATTTTAAGTAACGGCTCGAGCTGATCGAGCGCCTTCTCCGGCTTGGCTACGAGAATGTAGATGCGGGCAAGCTGACGCTGGTAGCAGGGGCCGCCGTAAGCATCCTTGGCCAGCGGCAGGAGCGCCACGCCGCGCCCGACCACACGAGCGCCCCCGCGCCGAGCATGAGCAGGACCGCTGGCTCGCGCCGGCCAGATGTCACAGGGCCCAGTTTCGCTCCGGCCGCGATTGTCACAGAGACCTCAGAACCCGAGTGCGAAGAGCAGCGCGGCGCGGATCTCCCGCATGCGCTCGGCGCTCAGAGTGGTGATGAGCGCCCCGACTCTGCCCCTGGAGACGGTCTGAATGTGATCGAGGTTGATCGCGCAATCGCGGGGCAGACCATCTTTCGACGTGAGCAACACTTCGGACGGGATCTCGCGAACCGTGGAGGTTACGGGGGCAATCGTGACCTCACCCAGGTATTCGAGAACGGAATCGCGAGTCAAAACCACGACCGGCCTGCGCTTGTCGGGCGCGGCGAACCTGTACCACCGAACCTCTCCCCGCCTCACGGCTCAGGCCAGGCCTGTTCCGCCTCCCAGAGGCTGAACTCGCCCCGGCGGACCGGCTTGCGTGCGTACCCCGCGCGGTGCTTCTCCTCGAGAGCCCTGGCACGCACGCGGGCGAGCGCCTCGCGCAGCGCCTCGCGCGCGAATGCTGACCGACTCTTGCCGAGCTTTCGCGCCACACGGTCCACCGCCTCCACCAGATCCTCGTCCAACGTCATCTGCACCGGTTTCATGCGTTTTTCCTCATGTCGATAGGCATAGCTATTGTAGTCCACATCATTGGGATCTCGCCCATTCCGACCCGCGCGGGCCTCCTGAACTCTCTCGGCCGCTGGTCGCGCGGCGACCGCCCGCGGTCGAAAGCCCGCCCGGCTTCCGGGTGGCTCTTCGAGGACGCGGCGCTTAGTGGCGGACCGAGTCGCTCTTCTCGCGCCAGAACAGTGCCGGCGTAACGACGCGGATTC
>JBOGJN010000095.1:0-2320 GCA_050745445.1 Thermoanaerobaculia bacterium | reverse complement strand
GGATCTGCGATGCCGGCGAGTAGGCCCCGTGCGCGAGAACCCGGCCGCGCGCGTCGCAGATCTCGGCTCGACCGTCGCCGCCGTCGCCCTCGCGCGCGGCGACCGCGCCCGAAAAAACCCAGGGATGACGCCTCAGGACCGAAGCCTCCCGGCCGGGTTTGAGCGTCAAGCGGATCAACGAATGTCTCCCTGCCTCCGTACAAGAGGCTGACGCACCGATCTCCTCCTTACGCGCCCCCTGAGAAGGGGGCCGACTTTTTCAGCTCGCATTGTTCACGAACGGCTCCGGCTGAACTAGGGTTGATTCGGCCGCCAGTCGTATTCGAGAAACTCGGGCTCGCGGGAGAAGCCGGTCACCCAGGCTGCCGCGGAGGGGTCAGAGACGTACCTCGCCACGAACCGGACGAGCGAGCCGCCGCCGTCGCGCTCGAACTCCTTGCGGTTCCAGAAGAAGATTTTCGACAGCGCGAGCCGGCCCGCCCCCCGATCGACGACGTTTTTCGCGGGGTCGCCCACGAACGCCCTGGCCTGCCTGTCGAGGGCTTCCGTGAGGCCCTCCGGCCGGTAGGCCCTGGCCAGAAGCTGCGGGCAGGACCTCGAGGCGCAGACGATCGCGAAGTGAATGCGCGCGTCTCCGGTCTCGCGCAGCCTGTTCTCGATGTCGTCGAGCGTCAACATCCGGCCGCCCACCCGCCGCTTCGCCCCGTTGAAGGCGCCGCCGACGTCGGTGATCTTCTTTCCCGGGTTCTCCAGCAGCGTCTGGATGGCGATGGCGTTGTAGGCATTGATGTAGAACGCCTTCTTCTCATCCGGGGTCATCCCCGAAGGCTTCGCGTCGCCGAGGTTCGCCCTGTACGCGGCCAGCCTCTTGGCGTCCTGCCCCGTCATGCCTTTGTAATCGAAACCGCCGTTTCGGGCTCGGGCCGCCAGGACCGCGTCAAAAGGGGCCGGGTCGGGAAGACCCGCGGCGCCCAGCCCGGAGGCCAGGACCAGCGAAAGAGCGGCGACTGCGGCGATTTTCATGGAAAAGGCTCCTTTTTCGCGGCGGTCGAAACAGCAACGCACGAGGTTCTCTTCCGGCCAGGTCTAGAGGAGAAGCCGCGCGGCCTTGACCACCAGGAAGCTGATCAGGGCGCAGATCGGAAAAGTCAGGACCCAGGCGATCACGAGCTGGGCCGTCACGCCCCACCGCACGGCGGAAAAGCCGCGCACGGTTCCGACCCCGACGATCGCGGTCGAGATCGTATGGGTCGTGGAGAGCGGAATTCCGAGGCGGGACGCCAGCGTGATCGTGCTCGCCGCCGCGAGCTCGGCCGCGAACCCTTGGTGCGTCTCGAGCTTCGTCAGACGCATGCCCATGGTCCTGATGATTCGCCAGCCGCCGGTCATCGTCCCCAGCGCCATGACCGCAGCGCAGAGAAGGATTACCCAGAGGGGGATCTGGAAAGACGGAAGCACATTGGCGAGGACGAGCGCCATGGTGAAGGTGCCCATGAACTTCTGACCGTCATTGGAACCGTGGCTGAAGGCCATGAAGCCCGAGGAGAAGACCTGAAGCCATCGGAAGAGGCCCCGCACCTTGCCAGGGACCGCCTTCCGAAAAAGCCAGAAGATGGCGGTAATCACGAGGAGCCCGCCCAAGAACCCGAGAAAGGTCGAGAAGAGGAGCCCGAGGCCCACTTTTTTCCAGCCTTCCCCCACGAGAACGCCGGGGCCGGCGGTCGCGAGCCCGGCGCCGGCGAGACCCGCGACCAGAGCATGCGACTCCGAGGTCGGGATTCCCCACCGCGCCGCGAGACTCGACCAGACGATGATCCCCACCATCGCTCCCCCGACGGTCGTCAGGTCCACGGCATTGGTGTCGATGATCCCCTTCCCGATCGTCGCAGCTACGGCGGTTCCCGAAAGAACCCCCAGGAGGTTCAGGACGGAGGCCATCAGGACGGCCTGAAGAGGGGTCAGAGCGCGCGTCGAGATGACAGTCGCGATCGCGTTCGGCGCGTCGGTCCAGCCATTGACGAACTCCGCTCCCAGAATCAGGAGGAGGACAAACCCCAGTCCCAGACCGATCTCCGGCAATCCCCCCTCCGCCGCTGCTCGCGGTTTCCTAAGAGTTCTTGAGGACCACGCTTTCGAGAACGTGGGCCACCGCCTCGCACTGGTCGATGCAGCGCTCCATGTTCTCGTAAACGTCTTTCCACTTGATGACTTCGATCGGAGGGATGTCGTTGGAGAAGAGGGACGCCACCGCGTCGTGGTAGGCGGCATCGCCTTCATTCTCCAGCCGCTTGATCCGAATGCAGTGCTCGATGACCCCCTT
>JBOGJN010000094.1:0-1269 GCA_050745445.1 Thermoanaerobaculia bacterium | reverse complement strand
GGCTCCGGTGAGAAAGACTTCTCCTTCCTGTTCACCTACCGCTGCGCCGACCGCTATCTCAAACCCGGGGGACGCCTCGCCTTTCTGATCACGATGGAGGCCCTCCGAGGCAAGGGCGCGGGGGAAGGGTTTCGTCGCTTTCAACTGGGACGCGCAGGCGATCCTCTCAAAGTTCTGGGCGTCCACGATCTGGTCGCGCTGGCGCCCTTCGCCGGCATCTCGAACAAGACCGCCCTGTTACTGTTGACCCGCGGGGCCCGGACCGTCTATCCGGTGCCGTTTATCCGCTGGGAAGTCGAAGCGTCACACAGGCGGGAAGGGAGGATCAGCCAGGAACTCAGCTTGGAGCAGGTCCGGCGCCGCACCCGCCGAGTTCACGGTCTCGCTCGGCCCCTCGGGATCTATGAGCCCATTGACGATCGGCCCGCCGGGCTCGGTCCGTGGCTGGTATCCGAGGGTCGTGACCTCAAGCAGAAGGGCCGGGAGCTGCGGGCACGCCTGCGTACCCTCGAGATTGCGGTGCCACCTCCGGCCATGGAGGGACGCGGAGCCTACCGGGCCTACCGTGGCGCCTCAACGGAACCCTACGGCGTCTACTGGCTCGCGATCTCGCCCGCATCGGCCGGCACCAGTCAGAACCGACCACGAGTGACTCGGCCTCATGGTACCCTCCTCGTCGACAATCTTCCCGAGCGAGGCAAGCGACTGATCCCCAAAGTAACCGGTGTCGAGATCGAGTCGGACCTGGTCTATCCCGCCGTGCGAGGGGCTGAAATCCGGCGGTGGCGCGCGACCCCCCGGATGCACATCGTGATGCCGCACGATCCTCGAATCCGGGAAGCCTATCCGGAAGACTGGCTCCGAGCGACCTGCCCGAAGACCTACCGGTATCTCCGACAGTTCAAAGAGGTCTTGCTCTCAAGAGGCTCGCGCGTCGTTCGCGCACTCGCCCACAAGAGCGCCTTCTACGCCATGTACGGGATCGGGACTTATACGGTGGCGCGGCACAAGGTGGTCTGGCAGCGCTTCGCGACCGACATGCAGGCCGCCGTGGTGGGCCCCCTGAGCCATCCGGACTTGGGCCGCAAACCGGTCATCCCGACCGACACCACCGCGATGGTGCCGGTCCGGAGTCCCGGCGAGGCGCATTATCTCTGCGGGGTCCTGAACGCGCCCGCGACCCGGCGCTTCATCCGGTCGTTCTCAGCGGCCGGCCGGGGGTTCGGCGCCCCTTCAATCCTGCGCTACGTCCGCGTTCCGGCGTATGAC
>JBOGJN010000093.1:0-2266 GCA_050745445.1 Thermoanaerobaculia bacterium | reverse complement strand
GATCCAGGCGATTCGCTGACGGTTGAACCCGCGTCTCCGCCTCCGGGAGCGGCGGTTCCGGCAGCGGTTGCGCCGTGTCGAGGCTCTCCAACCCGGGCTCCGCCAGGGCGAGAATCGTTTCGAGTGGTGTGCCGGATGTCTCCGGAGCCTGGGGCGGGATCTGGACCACCGGAACCGGAGGTTTTGGAGGCTTCCGGTCGAGCTTCTGGAGGATCGTCCAGAGCGGCACCGGAATCGGCCGGGAGTAGAAACGCTGATGAGCCTGCAACAGACGAACTTCGGTCGTGACGCCCGGAACCACACGCCGCTTCGTGATGGCCGCAACCTCGTCGACCGCGGCGAGATTCGAGGGGTTAGCAAACGCCACGCGCACGATCTTCTTGTCCGTGGCATACGGCATCGCCCCGATCCGAATGGCTTGCTCGCCCGAAAGCAGATGCACCGCTTCCGGACTCGCACAGGAAAGCTGGTCCCAGGCAACCGCGGGACAGTTGTGGAGCTTCGCGAGGGCCTGGAGCAGAGCCTCTTCGCCCACGAGACCCCAGTTCAAGAAGATGCCCCCGAGGCTCAAGGCTTTCCCGCTCGCGCGCTGGAACTCCAGGGCCCGCGCGAGGGCCGCCTCCGAAACGAGTCCCTCAGCGATCAGAAACTCCCCGATACGCCGTCGTGGCATAGTCCCTCTATTCTAACAAACGTGAAATCAGGCAGTGTTCCGAGTGCTTTCCGTGCTTCCGAAACGGGCGTCCACGGCGACGCGGTAGAATCCGGCGTGCCACCGCCGATGCCGCAGAAAGCCGTAACGCCACTGGAGGTCTCGAGGCGCGCCCGGGCGATGCCGGCTTCTCCCATTCGCAAGCTCATGCCCCTGGCCGAGCAAGCCGCCAAGCGGGGCCTGCGCGTTTATCACCTGAATATCGGGCAGCCCGACCTGGAGACTCCGGCCCCGATGCGGGAACGGGTCAGACGGCTCTCCGACAAGGTCCTGGCCTATTCCCCCTCGGCCGGCACCCCCGAATACCTGGCCTTCCTTCTGGAGTACTACCGGCGTCTCGGAATCTCCCTGTCTTTGAACGAGGTGATCGCGACGACGGGGGGAAGCGAGGCGATCTTTTTCGCCCTGGTCGCCTGCGCGAACGAGGGAGACGCGGCTCTGGTGGTGGAACCCTTCTACACGAACTACAGCGCCTTCGCGACGATCGCGGGCGTGCATCTCTCGCCGCTGACGAGCCGCGTCGAGGAAGGGTTCCATCTGCCGCCTCGCCAGACCTGGGAGCGGGCGCTGACGCCCCGCACGCGGCTCGTCCTGCTCTGCAACCCCAACAACCCCACGGGGACCGTTTACACCCGGGAGGAGCTCGCGATGGTCGGGGAGTTCTGCCGCGACCACGGCCTCTTTTGGATCTGCGATGAGGTCTACCGCGAGTTCGTTTATGACGGGCGCCGGTCGGTCTCCGCGCTGTCGCTTGAGGGATTGGAAGACGTGGTGGTCGTCGTGGACAGCTTGTCCAAGCGCTACAGCGCCTGCGGTCTGCGTCTGGGGTGCCTCGTGACGCGCAACCGCGACGTCTACCAGGCCTGTTTGCGAATGGCGCAGGCACGGCTCTCGCCGCCCGGCCTGGCGCAGGTTGCGGCCCTCGGGGCGCTCGACCTGCCCCCGTCCTACACCACCGAAGTCGTGGCCGAGTACGAGCGGCGCCGCAATGTTCTCTACCGGGGTCTCTCGGAGATCCCCGGCGTCTTCTTGACCAGACCGGAGGGAGCCTTCTACTTCGTGGTCCGTCTGCCCGTCCAGGACAGCGAAGACTTCGCCGGCTGGATGCTCACGGACTTCCAGAGCGAAGGCGGGACCGTCATGGTCGCGCCCGCGCGAGGTTTTTATGCCACGCCGGGGGTCGGCTCAAACGAAGTGCGAATCGCCTACGTGTTGAAGGAAGACGACCTGAAGGTGGCCGTCAGGATTCTGCGTGCGGGGCTCGAGGCGTACGCGAGGCGGAGCGAGGTTGCCGCCCCGACCGCCGGTGCCGAGGTGTCGCCCGAAGCTCCCGACTTCTCGACGCCCGCCGAGAGCTAATTCTCGTTTCTCAACACGTTGTTCACGTGGAACGGCCCCGACGGCGGGCCGCCTCCCTCGTCGGCGCGCGGCGGCCCACTCTGGATCCGCTACGGTCATATACTGACTCCCTTTTGGCAAGGGAGGCAGTTTGACGGCTCTCGGAAAAACGGCATCCAATCCGGCCACAGAAGGCGCGCCGGGCCCGCCCTCGGG
>JBOGJN010000092.1:0-2673 GCA_050745445.1 Thermoanaerobaculia bacterium | reverse complement strand
GGCTGGTCCTGCCCGCCTCGACCATGTTCTTCGTCGATGACATCGTGATGAAACGCCGGAGCGACCTGCTGCTTGCGTTAGTCGCCACGGTCCTCGCGGCGACGGCCGTCAAAGCGGTGACCTCGTTTGCGCTGACCCAACTGCTCTCCCGGGCGGCTCAACGTGTCACCGCCGAGCTTCGCTGCCGCGTCCAGGCGCACATGGGACGGCTGCCCGTCGCCTACTTCGATTCGAACAAGACCGGATCCCTCGTGTCCCGGATCATGAACGATATCGAAGGAATTCGGAACTTGATCGGGACGGGCCTGCTCGACTTCGCCGGAGGGGCGCTCACGGCGGCCATCGCACTCTTCGTGCTCTTCAAGATCAGTGTGTCCATGACCGTCATCGCGCTCGCGTTTTTCCTTTTCTTTGGCGTTGTCTTGCGGCGGGCTTTCTCGAAGATGCGCCCCTTTTTCCGCGAACGCGGCCAGATGTACGCCGAGCTGACCGGGCGCCTGACCGAATCCCTCTCCGGTGTTCGAGTGATCAAGGGCTACAGCGCCGAGGCGCGCGAGGCGGATGTCTTCGCCCTGGGGGTCCAGCGGCTGCTCAACAATGTGACAAGGACGCTGACCGCCATTTCGACCATGAGTCTGTCCTCGACCCTTCTTCTCGGGGTGGTGGGCGCGACCGCGATCACTTTCGGCGCCCATCAGATCCTCGCGGGCAGGATGACGCTCGGCGGTTTCTTTACCTACACGATCTTTCTCGGGCTTTTCATGGCGCCGATCTCCCAGCTCGTTTCTATCGGCGCGCAGCTCACCGAGGCGCTGGCGTGTCTGGAACGGACTCGCGAGGTGTTGAGCGAAAAACCGGAGGACGAAGATCCGCGCCGGACCGTGACGCTTTCCGGGTTGCGCGGAGAGCTGGTCTTTCGGAGCGTCGGGTTCGCCTACGAGCCGGGAACGCCGGTCTTGAGGAACATCTCTTTCGCAGCGGAGCCGGGGTCCGTCACGGCCCTGGTGGGCCCATCCGGCTCGGGCAAGTCGACGCTGACCGGCCTGGTGGCGGCCTTTTTCGTTCCGACCGAGGGGCGCATAGAAATCGACGGGATCGATCTGGCGACGGTCCGGCTCGATTCTTACCGGACCCGCCTGGGCGTCGTATTGCAGGAGACGTTTCTTTTCGACGGCACGATCCGCGAGAACGTGGCCTTCTCGCGCCCCGATGCCTCCGAGGAGGAGATTCTGGAGGCGTGCCGGATCGCGCGCGTGGATGAGTTTGCCGGGGCCTTCGAGCACCAGTACGGCACGCTCGTCGGCGAGCGCGGGGTCAAACTGTCGGGCGGGCAGCGGCAGCGTGTCTCGATCGCTCGCGCGATCCTCGCCGACCCGCGAATCCTGATCCTGGACGAGGCAACCTCCAGCCTGGACTCGGCGTCGGAAGCCATGATTCAGGAAGGCCTTTCCTATCTGATGAACGGCAGGACGACGATTGTCATCGCGCACCGCCTGTCCACGATCCGGCGAGCGGACCAGATCCTGGTCCTCGAGGAAGGCCGGATCGTCGAGCGAGGGACGCATGAAGCGCTCTGCGCCGCGCGCGGGCGGTATTTTGAAATGCTCAACCGGCAACACGGGGTCGAATCGAACCTCTTCCTGACTCGGAGAGACGAGGACCCGGCCAGGTTCTACCAGTAGCCCCGCCGGCGCTACTTCTTCAGCTTCTTCCGGGCCTCCACGAGCTTCTTTGCCTCCTCCGGCGAGGGCGCGGGAATCTCTCCCGCCTCGTGGAACCGGACCAACTCCAGGAGTTTCGAACGTCCCTTGTGGTTGGCGGGAACTTTCGTTTTGAGGTCGGTCGCTCCCAGCACCGCAAGGCAGTGAAGCAGGTGCCAGGTCTCCTCGAGATCGGTGACGTCCCACTCGGCCAGTTTCTTGCCGCCAGCAAGGACGGCCTCGAACTCTTCGCGCGCGCCCGGGCTTGCGAGCATGGCCAGGGCGACGGCCGCGCTCTCGCGGACGGTCTGGTCCTTCTCGCTCCGAAAGAGCGAAAAGAGCTTCTCGGCCACGGCGGGGTTGCCCTTGCCGGCCAGGCCAAGCCAGAAAACGGCGCGGGCTCTTCGGTAGTCGTCCCCCTTCACGTCGAGCGCCTTCAGCAGCTTCGCGATCGCGTCGGGGTCGGGCCGGAGAGGGTACTCTGCGAGCAGCGCCCGGGAGGCTGCCTCCCAGGCAGCCCGGCAATAGATGTAGCCGGCGGGATCGTCTCCGCCGGTCCCCGAGAGAAAAACGGCGACACGGAGCTTCTGGCTCTCGAGCGGGGTCCCGTCGGGAGACTTCAACGCGGTCTCGATGAGGCCGTATGCGACGTAGTTGGGCGGCGTGTACATGGCCGAGGTCACGAAGAACCCGATTCGGAAGTCCTTGATGGTCAGCTCCAGCACAGGGCCGTCTCCCGCGCGCAGGCCGAGGATCTCGATTCCCTCCTTCAGCGCCGAGTCGAAGAAATTCGAGACCGTGTCGGGCCGTTCACTCAAGGCAAAACCGTATTTATCGCCATACCCCCCCACGTGCGAGAACCCGCCGGCGATCACGGAGTCCTCCGCCCGCTCGTCCTTGACGACGAGCCGGACGGTTTCGCCACCCGGGAGGAAGAGAGCTCCCATGTTCGCCGGCACGTATTTAATGGGGC
>JBOGJN010000091.1:0-20149 GCA_050745445.1 Thermoanaerobaculia bacterium | reverse complement strand
CGCGCTGGATCTCACCGACGACCTGCGCGAGCGCCTCGGTTCTCCTCGCGGCGACGACGACGCTCGCTCCTTCAGCGGCGAGCCGCCGTGCGACCGCCTCGCCGATGCCTCGCGAGGCGCCCGTCACAAGGGCGACTCGGCCTTCGAAGCGGTTCATCGCGTGCATGTCTGAGGCAGGAGTCTACCCGCGAAGCCACGAGTTGAGAGTTCGGAGTCGAGAGTTGGGAGGTTCAAGCACTGGGAAACGGCCGCCCCGTCCGAAACCCCTAACTCTCAACTCTCAACCCCCAACGCTTACTTCGGTCGGTCCGTCAGATCTGGCAGATCGCGGCTCCAGACATCGACGATCGTTCGGGCCACGTCCGCGATCGCGAGCACGGAAGGGTGGTCGGCCGGGTTCGCGGATTCCGCCTGGCTGCCGTCGGTCAAGACGACCAGGACGAACCTCCCCTTTTTCGTCCGGAGAATCCCGGTATCGTTGCGCACGCCGCGCATCGAGCCGGTCTTGCCCGCCCAGAGAAACTCCGGCGGGAACCTGCGCGCGATCCGCAGGCGGCTCGCGTCCTTGTCCAGGTACTCGAAGATCCGACGCGAGGACTCGGCGTCGAGCAGCTCTCCCTCTGCGACCCGAGCCATCCAGTCTCCCACATCCCGCGGAGTGACCTGACCGAAGCGGAAGCCGCTCCAGCGCGGCCCCTCCCTGTTCGAATCTCGCCAGGGCAGCAAACTGAAGAGCTGAGTGTTCGGAAAACCGAGCGATGCCATCCGCGCGTTGATGTTCTCGATCCCGAGCCTTTCGATCCAGGCGTTTGCGGCGGTGTTGTCCGATTCTCCAATCATCAGAGTCAAGAGATCGTTCCAAGTCGGCTGCAAGCCGGAGTCCAGAAGAGAAAGAACCCCTGTCTCCGAGGTCTTGGTCTGGGCAGTCAGCGTCCATCGGTCGGCGAGGTCGACTCGATTCTCCCGGACCTCGGCCATTGCTTGCGTGAGAATGGCGACCTTGATCACCGACGCGGATTCGAATTCGTCGTCCGCGTTGTGCTCGTACGAGCGCCCGCTCTCCAGGTGCCGTGCCGCGATGCCCATG
This sequence comes from Thermoanaerobaculia bacterium, assembly GCA_050745445.1. Lineage (GTDB taxonomy): Bacteria > Acidobacteriota > Thermoanaerobaculia > UBA5066 > Gp7-AA6 > JBOGJN01. The sequence continues at coordinate 19,062 of JBOGJN010000091.1, read as the reverse complement.
CGGCATCCACAGCGCTGCGCGGCCCTCTCGACGGCGGCCTCGATCGAGGAGACACTGCGCGCCGCCCCTCCCGTGGCGCAGCCGGAACCGAGGACAAGCGCAAGAAGAGCAGCAGCTCCGGCCGTCTTGCACCGCAACGCCAATCCGAAATCCGAATTCCGAAATCCGAATCCCGAATTCCGAAATGTGCCCGTCTTGGTTCGGGATCCAACTCCACAATCCTAAATCCGAAATCCGACATCCGAAATCCGAGACGTGCCGGTCCTGCCTCGGAGTCCCGAGCCACAATTCGAAATCCGAAATCCGAATTCCGAAATCCGAAATCTCACCCGTCGCCTCCGTACGATTCAACCGCCACGCCTCGTTCGGTCCGGCGCACGAGACCGCCGAGCACGCTGCCGGGGCCGATCTCGAGGGCCCGATTCACTCCCTCGGCGGCGAGCCGCCGGACCGACTCGACCCACCGCACGGGCGAGTCGATCTGCCGGATGAGGGCTTCGCGCAGAAGAGTTCCGCGCGCGCAAGCCCGTGCGTCCACATTCGTCACGACGGGGAACGCCGGATCACGGAACTCCGTGGCCTCCAGCAGAGGCCGCATCCGCTCGCGCGCGGGGGCCATCAAGACGCAGTGGAAGGGAGCCGAGACGGGAAGAGGCAGCACGCGCTTGGCGCCACGGCTCTTGCAGACCTCCGAGGCCCGCGCGACCGCATCGGCGTGACCCGCGATGACGGTCTGCTCGGGAGAATTGAAGTTGGCCGGGCCGACGACCTCCTGCTGCGCCGCCTCGCGGCAGGCCGCCTCGACCTCCTCGACCGGGAGCCCGATCACGGCGGCCATCGCCCCCACACCCGGCGGCACCGCCTCCTGCATGAAGCGCCCACGCTGCCGCACGAGCCGGAGGGCCTCCGCAAACCCGAGCGCCCGCGCGGCCACGCCGGCCGAGTACTCTCCCAGCGAATGCCCGGCCGCGAAGGCGGCTCCCGCCAGACGCTCCGGAAAACGGGACTCCAGATCCCGAAACGCGGCGATCGAGTGCGTCAGGATCGCGGGTTGCGTGTTCACCGTCAGCTTCAATTCCTCCTCCGGACCTTCAAAGCAGAGCCTCGAAAGCGCAAAACCCAGGACCGCGTCCGCCTCGCCGAACACCGCGCGCGCGGCGGCCGAGACGTTGCAGAGGCCTTTCCCCATGCCCACCGACTGAGAGCCCTGGCCGGGGAAAAGCAGGGCGAGCTTCATGGCATCGGGAATCGGAAAACGGAAAACGGAAAACGAGGGAACCGGCTCCTGGCAACCGTCTCCCGTTTCCCGTTTCCCGTTTCCCGGCTCCGCGTCACCAGCGTAAGAGCACCGACCCCCACACCAGGCCCGCGCCAAAGGCGGTCAGCATCACGAGGTCTCCCGGCTTGATCCGGCCCTGCTGCACGCATTCATCCAGCGCAATCGGGATCGAGGCCGCCGAGGTGTTGCCATAGCGGTCCACATTCTTGTAGACCCGCTCCGGGGGAAACTTCAGCCGCTCCGAGACGGCGTCGATGATGCGTGCATTGGCCTGGTGCGGAATAAAGAGGCGCACGTCCTCCCGGACAAAGCCCTGCTCCGCCAGCAGCGCGGCCGTGACCTCCGCCATCGCCTTGACGGCCACCTTGAAGGTCTCGTTCCCTTTCATCTTGATATACGGCAACCGCTGCTCGATCTGCCGCGGGTCGTTCGCGGGGTGGTTGGAACCGCCGCCGGGCATACAGATGAAGTCGGCATAATTCCCGTTCGACTTCATGCTGCTCCCGAGGATGCCGTGGTCTCCTTTGGTCGACCGGAGGACCACGGCGCCCGCTCCGTCGCCGAAAAGCACGCAGGTGGAGCGGTCGGTCCAGTCCACGTATCGGGAGAGGATCTCCCCGCCGATGACCAGAATGTTCTCCGCCATGCTCGCCTGGATGAAGGCATCCGCGACCTGGAGCCCGTACAGGAAGCCGACGCACGCCGCCTGAAGATCGAAGGCCGAGGCCTTGCCGGCCCCCAGGTTCCTCTGCACCAGACAGGCCGTGGCCGGAAACGGCATGTCTCCCGATATCGTCCCGACCAGGATCATGTCGATCTCCTCAGCCTTCATGTGAGCCCGGCGGAGGGCTTGCTCCGCCGCCTTGGTGCACAGGTCGGAAAACTTCTCGCCGTCGGAAACGATGTGGCGCTCCCGGATGCCCGTCCGGTCGATGATCCACTTGTCGGAGGTCTCGACGATCTTTTCGAGATCCGCGTTGGTCAGGATTTTTTTCGGGACCCCGGCACCGGTCCCCACGATGCGCGCCCGCGTCATCGCCCTAGGCCTTCACCACTCGGGCTTCGCGCGAGTGCAGGTCGGCGATCGAGGCCTGGATCTTCTCGGCCAGCTTCCGCCGCGAAAACTCCGCCGCCAGACGGATGGCGTTCTTGACCGCTTTGGCGCTCGAGCGCCCGTGGCAGATGATGACGCACCCCTTCGCGCCCAGCAGGGGCGCCCCCCCGTACTCGGAGTAGTCGAGGCGGGACTTGAAGTTGCGGAACGCCTGCCGGGAGAAGAGAAAGCCGACGGAGGCCTTGAGTGTCTTCTTGATCTCCTCGCGCAGGAGCTTCTCGACCATCTCGGCCAGGGCCTCCGAGACTTTCAGGATCACGTTGCCGGTGAACCCGTCGGTGACGATGACGTCCACCTTCCCGTTGAAGACGTCGCGTCCTTCGACGTTGCCGATGAAATTCAACCCCGTCTCCTTGAGCGTCTTGAACGCTTCCTTGGTGCGGTCCGTGCCCTTCGAGTCCTCCTCGCCAATCGACATGAGGCCGATGGAAGGGCTGTTCTTTCCGAACACGAGCTGCGCGTAGATCGAGCCCATGACAGCGAACTCCTTGAAATGCTGCGTCTTCGCGTCCGGGTTGGCGCCGACATCGAGCAGCAGGCAGTGGCCGGTCAAGTTGGGCAGGATCGCGGCGAGCGCCGGCCGGTCCACACCCTCGATCGTGCCGATGACCATCTTGGCGGAAACCATCGCGGCGCCCGTGTGTCCGGCCGAGACGAGCCCCTGCGCCCGGCCGTCTCGCACGCAATTGGCCGCCACCCGGATGGACGAATTGCGCTTTCTGCGGATTGCCGCCGTGGCAGGGTCGTCCATCGTCACGACTTCGGGCGCGTCGACGATCTCGATGTCTTCTCCGCGGGAGCCGGCCTGCGCGAGCAGCGGCTTCAACTCGGCCGCGCGCCCGACCAGAAGCGAAGGGATGCCGAACTCTCGGGCGGCGGCAAGGGCGCCGTCCACGTTCACGCGCGGCGCGTGGTCGCCACCCATGGCATCCACCGCGATGCGCAAGTCAGTCCCTTTCCCCAGGGGTACCACGGTGGCGCGAATTATACCGACCCCCGACGGGAACACCGGAGCCGGGAGGCGGGAGACGGAAGACGGAAGACGAACGGGAGCATCGGGGCCCTAACCCGTCTACGTTTCCCGTCTACCGTCTACCGTCTACCGTCTACCGTCTACCGACCCTGATTACGTGTTGATGGCTTGCTTGCCCTTGTAGAAGCCGCAGTGCGGGCAGACGCGGTGCGGCATCTTCGGTTCGTGGCAGTTGGGGCACTCCGAGAGAGCCGGAGCCGTCAGCGCGTCGTGCGCGCGGCGCTTGTCGCGCCGGGCCTTGCTATGGCGGCGTTTGGGGTTGGGCATCGGGAACCTACACTTTCTTTAACTCGGCGAGCGCATTCCACCTCGGGTCGATCGGCTGCACGTTGCAGCCGCAGGCGGACAGGTTCAAGTCCTGGCCGCAATGGGCACAGAGGCCGCGGCAGTCCTCGCGGCAGAGGGGCTTCATGGGGACCGCCATCTGGATGCGTTCTTCCGCGATGGGCGCGACAGCGATCGCCGGCTGCTCGTAGAAATAGGCGTCCAGATCCTGTCTCTCGAGAGCCAGTTCCTCGGAGAGGACCGGGGCGCGCTTGTACAGAAGGAGCGAGAACTGCTCGTCCGTTTCGAAGGGATACGCCGCCAGGCAGCGGCTGCACTCAAGCCGCCCCCGGTAAGAGAGCTCGGCCTCGAGCGAATAGCCCCCCTCGATACGGACGACCTGCCCCTCGAGCCGGACCGGCGAGATCTCGAGGAGCGGCTCGCGACCGAGCGCCGCAAGCGAATAGGAGAGCTCGAACGCGAAGGGGATCGGCTCATCCAGGACGCCCTCCAGAGAGAGGGTGTTCGGGTGCTTCATGGCGGAACCGCGTATTCTAGCCGCCCCAAGGCTGGAGTCAAACGCCTGGCCGCCGTCCGGCTCTCCCGAGTTGAACTCTCTTGGCCGCCGTTCGTACAGCGAACGCCTCGGCCAAAAGCCGGCTGATAGCTGATAGCTTCTTTCCGTGGAAGACCGATGGATCTAGTCGAAGCCGCCAAGAACGGAGACGGGTCGAAGCTCGAAGAGCTTCTCGAAGACGGCGCCAACGCCAACCTCCGAAACGAGCGCGGGGAGACCGCACTCATGTGGGCGGCGCTGCGGGGGGACCGGCGGATGGTCCGTAGGCTGCTCAAAGCCGACGCCGAAGTGGACGCCCGCACACGCAGCCGCTGGGCCCTTGGAACGGGTGGAGCGGGCGCCACGGCTCTGATGCTTGCCGCCCGCCAGGGGCACGCCGAGATCCTGGGAGACCTGATCCGGGGCGGCGCCAACGTCAATGCGCGGGACGGCGTGGGGATGACCGCCTTGATGCTGGCGTCGGACCGGGGACACCTGCGCGCGGTTCGCAAACTGCTCGACGCCGAGGCCGATGTCAACGCCGCGACACGCGTCGGCGCCACCGCCCTGCATTTTGCCGTGCGCAATGGCCTTCCGGAGATCGTCGAGGCGCTGCTCGAGGGGGGGGCCGATGTCTCGGCCGGCGAATCGGGAGGCTTCGACGCTCTGCGCTTTGCCCTGTCCTTCGGTCACAAGGAGATTGTCGAGCTTCTGCGCGAGGCCGGCGCTAGCGAGGAGACGTAGGTAGCCTCCCGCGGGTCGCGGCGAATTAGCCGGACGAGGCCAACCTCTTTAGCCGACGGACCCGCTCGCCGAGCTCCCGAAAGGTTCCGGAGTCGATGACCCGCCCCCCGAAGGCGCTCGCGCAGTAGATGGCGACGACCGCCTGCGCGTCCTCCCGGCCGGCCGGAGCGGCTTGCCCGAAGAGTTGGGCGACCTTCTCCGGCGGTGTGGCGGCGGAGACCGGGCCACTGCGGCGCGCCAGAAGTTTGCGCAGTGTCAAGTAGGACTTCGTCGCCGCGGGGACCGGAGCCCGCATCGAGAGCCGCCGCAACGCCGCAATCACGAAAGCGCCGAGCGCCAGGATCCCGAGGGCGCTAGCCCCGGCCTCCCAGCCCCGGCCGGCAAACCACCGTTTCCAGGTCCCGAGGGTCTGCGCGGCCGTTCCAAGCGACTCTCGCGCCGCCTCGATGGCCCGTGCCTGGTCGAGCGAATCGAAACCGAGGATCCGGCGGTCGTAGAAAAACTCGATCTCCCGGCCGAGTGTCGCCAGACGCTTCCAGAACGACACGCGGCTCGTGTCCGGCGGGATCCCGGCGGGAGGCGTGGGGTCCAGGACCGAGAAGCCCTTGCCGTCGATCTCCGCCTCGACCCAGGCGTGAAGATTGCCTCCCCGCACGACCAGGGCCCGCGACAGGAACCCGAGCTCTCCGCCGTAGGACCCGGTCACCAGGCGCGCCGGGATCCCCCTGGCCGTCAGCATCATGGCGGCCGCGGAGGCGAAGAACTCACAGTGTCCAGACTTCGAGCGCAACAGGAAGTTCACCAGCGGATCACCCGACCCGCGCGGCGCATCGAGCGTATAAACGAAATCCCTGGCGAAGTGGTCGCGGATCCGCAGGGAGATGGCCGCGGGGTCGCTCAAGTCCCCGGTCAGGGCCGCCGCGTACTGCCGGATCTCCGGCGGCACCGAGGTCGGATCGATCGCAGAGAGGCCGATGCCACGGGGCTCTCCGGCGGCCGCGTCCACCGCGTAGTGCACGGAACGGCGACCCGGGGCCAGCTGCACAACGCCATCGGGCAGAGCCGCCGGGAATCCCCGGTCGAGCTCCAGTCTCGAGGCGCCGTAGGGCAGGAAGAGAAAGCCATTGGCGAACGGGTTCAGATCGATCGAGAGCCGGGCGAAGGCGGGCCGGCCGGGCCCCTCCCGCCGCAACCCGTCCGGAAGCCCGCCGCGAGGCGACCTGACTCCTCGCCCAAAGGAGTTCCGCATCCAGACGCCATCGTGATACTCGGTGAACACCGCCTCCCGCAGACGCAGGACCCGCGGCAGGGCGGTGAACGGCTCCACATCCATCCGAAACACGACGCGGTCGCTCCTTTTCGCCGCGCCAAAGGACTCGAGATCCACCCGGTCCGCAGCGAGCGTGGTGGAAAGTGCGTCGTCGATGCGGATCGGGGCGACCGCGAAAGGATTCCGCAGCCGCGGCAGCGCATAGAAGAGAGGCGCCGCGAGCAACAGGGCGGCGACGACCGCAACCGCCGACAGCCCGGCAGTCGGGATGGAAGCGATTACGCGATCGGGCGGCGCCTCGTCGAAGTCCGCCAGAGCCGCCAGGCGGCCAAGCGCGCGGAAGGCAAGAAACGCCATGGCCACGAAATAGAGCAAGGACGCGACGTGCGTGGAGGAAGAGGCGGAGGCAAGGGTCAGGAGGAAGAGGACCAGAAGAGCCGTGCGGGCTTCACCCGGGCGCTTCAGGGAGGCGATCTTCGCGATCGCCGTCAGCAGCAGCAGATGCGAGACGGAAAGTAGCAGACCCGGCCGCAGGGTCGAGATCTCGAAGGCAAGCCAGAACAGATAGCACAGACCGATGACGTTCAAGACGGCGTCGGAGAGCCGCACCGGATTTCCCGACCGCGCCCTCCACCAGAGCAGCAGCAGCGCGGACTCGTAGACCACCACCGCGAGGGGCGATGCCCCGGATGTCCAAAACAGAGGCAGGGGCGCCACGGACGCGAGCGGCGCCAGAACACGGACATAGGCGCGCCGCAAACCCTCGGCCAGCTCCGGCCTCTCCTTCACGTCACCAGCCTCCGCAGATCCCGCCGGCGAACCGGCGGAAACGCAGGCGCCCCTTCAAGCGGGATCGCCTCCAGGCGAGCCAGGGCCTCCAGGATGCGTCTGCGCTGCGCCGGCCCGGTGGCCGCCGACACGCGCACGCCGCGGGCGTGAAAACCGACCTCTCCTCCGCGCGAAAGAAGCAGCAGGGCTTGCCCCGCGCAACGGGAGACCGCGCGCTCCAGGGCCGCGAGCGCCGTCGGATCCGTCGGCCTCGCAAGCGCGTTGTCGATCGAGAGGATGACGACGCGGTCCCGCTCCGCCTCGCGCTCCCGCACGATCCAGCGCCGCATACGCGCCGACTGTTTCCAATGCAGGTCCCGCGTATCGTCCCCCGGCACGAAGTCGCGCAGCGTCCGGATCTCCGAGCCTCCACCGCGCCGCCGGGGGTGGGGCCTTCCTCCCCTGGAATCGTCCGGGGGGACCTCGGCCACGAGACTCCCCTCGGGGCTCGGGTAGACGACGATCTCGCGGGTCAGATGGGCGCGCCGGTACTTCCGAAATAGTCCCAGCGGAAAACGCGAGAGAACTCCGGCGTCCGCCCGCCGCACGACGCCCCGGTGGGGGAAGGCCCCCTCGACCACCACTTCGCGCCGCTCGCCCGGCTTGAGTGGCTCGATCCAGAGCGGGCCCGGAAGGCCCTCGTGCAGGAAGAAGAGAGCCTGCGCGGCCGCGAGCCTGAGACGGTTCTCGAATCGGACCTTGAGGAGCGCCGGCCGTTTGGCCACGACTTCGCCGATCGGCTCAATCTCGCAGGAGACGCCCCGCACGTTGCGTCGCGAGATCACGCCCGAGACGACCATCGCCGCGAGCATGGACGCCAGCACCAGGTAGAGACCGTTGTTGCCGGTGTTGGTCGCCCCGATCGCAACGACCAGGCACATCAGGATGTAGCCGAGGCCGAAGTTGGTGACGCGGATCTCCCAGTCGGGGATCAGACGCGTCATGAAATCGGGAGACGGAAGACGGAAGACGGAAGACGACGAAATTGGCGATCCCGCCCGCGCCACGTCTCCCGTCTCACGTCTACCGTCTCCCGGCTCATAGGGGCACCGGCACCTGCGCGACGATCTTCTTGACGACTTCCCGCTCTCGCCCGCCAGCCCCGAATCCGTCGGAGGCGACCGAGAGGATCCGGTGCGCCAGCACCGGCTCGGCCACGGCCTGCGCGTCGTCGGGAGTCGAATAGTCGCGGCCGCGCAGCAGGGCGAAGGCTTGCGTGGCGCGGAAAAGGGCCTGGGCCCCGCGCGTGGAGACGGGCAGACGCAGGTCGGCCGCGCTCCGCGTCGCCTGCACCAGGGCGTAGAGATAGGCGAGGAGGGGGTCGGAGACCGTGACCTTCTCGACCTCCTTCTGGAGCGCGAGCACGTCCTCGGGCCCGAGAACGGCTCGGATCGCGGCAAGCGCCGCCTCGGTGCCACCGCGCCGCAAGAGCATCCTCTCTTCCTCCTCGGAGGGGTAGCCGAGCGAGAGGCGCAGGAAGAAGCGGTCCATCTGCGACTCGGGCAGCGGATAGGTGCCCAGATACTCGACTGGGTTTTGCGTGGCCACCACCATGAAAGGTTGCGGCAGCACCCGCCGCTCCGACTCGATCGTCACGGCCCCCTCGTTCATGGCCTCGAGCAGCGCCGACTGTGTCTTTGGCGTGGCCCGGTTAATCTCGTCGGCCAGAACGATGTTTGCGAAAATCGGCCCCGCGTGAAACTCGAACCGATCCGTCGGCGTGTGGAAGACGGAGATGCCGAGCACGTCGGCCGGCAGCGTGTCGCTCGTGAACTGGATCCGGCGAAACTCGAGCGCCAGGCTCCCGCCGAGCGCCCGGGCGAGCGTCGTCTTCCCCACGCCCGGCACGTCCTCGATCAGAATGTGGCCGCGCGAGAGCAGAGCGGTCAGAACAAGATCCACGGCCCGGGGATTGCCCCGATAGGCCAGACGCACGTTCTCGCGCAGGCGGGAGAGCGCCGATGTCACCGTTTCGCTCATGACGTTTTCCCGTTCCAACTCGTCTTTGGGGCCGGCTGTTCCCGCCGGAGCCGCTCGATGGCCGATTTCAGCTCCCCTTCTCTCTGGAAGGGCATCACGAGCAGCCCCCCGGCGGCCAACACGATGGCGGAATCGGCAACGCCGGGAGCCAGAACCGGCACATTGGCGACGATGAGGTTCCCGCGATCGTCCGACGGTCCGCGCAGGTCGCGCACCGACCTCCAGGTGCCCACGTCGCTCCAGCCCGCCCGCAGCGGCACGGCGCGCACGCCCGACGCCTTCTCCATCACGGCATTGTCGATCGAGATCGCCGGTAGCCGCGCATAGATCGCACGCGCGCCGTTTCTGTCCCCGGTGCGGAGCCTTTCCCGATACTCTTGAACGGAGCCGACGAGGTCCGCGGCCACGCGCCTGGCCTCGGCAAGCAGACGGGAGGGGCGAAAGACGAAGATCCCGGCGTTCCAGAAATACCCGGCCCGCAGGTATTCTTCGGCTTCGCCTCTCTCCGGTTTCTCGATGAAGCGCATAACCTCGAGCGCCTCTCCCGACCCCTCCCCTCGCACTTCCAGATACCCGAAATCGGTCTCCGGGCGCGTGGGAGGAACCGCTAGGACCACTACCGAAGCCTTCTCGCTGACCCGCGCCGCGGTGGCGAGCGCGCGGCGGAAGGCCTCCGCGTCGGCCACCGTCTGGTCCGAGGGGACGGCCGCCGTCACCGGATCCCCTTCGCCGGCAAACGTCAGCGCCGCGAGCAAAACCGCGGGGCCGGTGTTGCGGCGCTCGGGCTCCGCGAAGATGCGCTCGGCGGGCAGAGACGGAAACTCTCCCCGCAGAAGGGAAACATGCTGCTCGTTGAGGGCAACGTGGATGTCCGGCGAGAGCTGCGAGAGACGCTCGACCGTCTCGGCCAGAAGACTCTCCTCCGAGAGCAAACGCAGGAAGGGCTTGGGTCGCTCCTCGGTCGAAAGGGGCCAGAGCCGGGTTCCGCCGCCCCCGGCCAGCAAGAGGATTCTCATCGACATCGAGGCCTGAGATCCGTTCCCTCTCCCTCTGGGAGAGGGTCAGGGTGAGGGGAAAACAGCCATCGACGCAGACCATCGGCAGGGTGCCCCGGAGTCGCCCCCTCACCCCATCCCTCTCCCAAGGGGAGAGGGAGAAGGCGCGTGCCTCTGCCCCCGGCCAGCAAGAGGATTCTCATCGACAGGGAAGCCTGTCCCTGCTCCCCTCTCCCTCGGACAGATGGTCCGGGTGAGGGGAAGACAGCCGCCAACCCCGACCATCGACAGCGTGGCCGACAGCCGCCCCCTCATCCCATCCCCTCCCCAACGGGAGAGGGAGAAGTTGCGCCCTGCCGTTCACTCCCATCGCAACCCCAGCAGCTCCACCTCCGGTGAAAGCGTAACCCCGAAACGCTCTCGGACGCGGTCGCGCGCCAGACGCATCAGTTCGAAGACGTCCCCAGCCGTGGCGCCGCCCTCATTCACGATGACGTTGGCGTGCCGCAGGGATATGGCCGCTCCTCCCCGGCGAACGCCCTTCAAGCCGCATGCCTCGATCAGCCGCCCCGCGTAGTCGCCGGGCGGGTTCTTGAAGACGCTCCCGGCGTTGGGCTCGGAGGGGAGCGCGCCCCGCCTCTTCTCCGTGACCTGCCGGGTCTTCGACTCGATCTGGTCCCGCGAGGCCCGGCGCAGTTTCAGGCGCGCCGAGGCGACGATCTCCTGCGTCTCGACCAGTTTCGTCCACCGGTATCCGTGCGGGATTTCCGAGGCCAGGGCCTGCCGGCGCTCTCCGGCACGGGAGACGAGCCGCGCGCTCTCCAGCACATCGAAGATCTCGCCGCCATAGGCTCCCGCGTTGATCCGGACCGCTCCGCCGATCGAGGAGGGGATGCCAGAGATCGGCTCGATTCCGGAGAGACCCGCGCGGGCCGCCGCGGCGCAGACACCGCCCAGGGCCGCTCCGCCTCCCGCCGCCATGAGATCCCCCTGGATCGAAACGCTCAAGAAATCCCCCTCCAGTCGGACCACATAGCCCGCGAAACCGTCATCGGAGACGAGAATGTTCGATCCCATGCCGAGCAGCGCCAGCGGCGCCGAATCCCGCGCGGCCGCCTCGAGCACACGGGCGAGCCCCTCCTCGGTCTTCACCCGGCAGAACCAGCGCGCGGGGCCGCCGATCCGCCAGGTCGTATGGCGCGAAAGCGGCTCGTCGGGAAGCACGACGCCGTCTTCGGCCGAAAGAGCGAGACTCATGGCCACGCGAAGACAAACCCGGCCAGAAGCGCCGTCGCGACAGCCGCCGCCGCGCCGGCCGCAATGTCGTCCGCCACGATGCCCCAACCCTCCGGCAGATCCTGAAGCCGGTGAATCACACCCGGCTTCCAGATGTCGAACAGACGGAAGAGCAAGAAGGACGCGACCCAGGCGCAAGCCTCCATGCGCGGGGAGAAATACCGGAAGAGCGGAACCGGCGCCGACGCCAGGAGTTGCCCGGCGATCTCATCGATGACAATGCATCCGGGGTCCCGGGACCGGAGCGCCCGCGCGGCGCGTGTGGAGAGCGGGACACCCGCCAGGCCGATCAAGAGCCCGGACATCAAGAGTCCCACCGGCGCTGTCAGGCTTCCTCCGGCCGAAGAGAGGGCGTGGCCGAAGACCCAGGCAAGAACGAGGGCCAGAGCGGAACCCGCCGTTCCCGGGGCCAAGGGGAAAAGGCCTGCCCCGAAGCCAGTCGAGAGAAGTGTCGAGGCGGGAGAATCGCGAAAGGCCCGGCGAATGTCGGCTGTTGACACCGGACGATCGGGGGAAGATGATTCGGATGTCCTCATCGCGGGCGCCTCTTCCCCGCAGTCTATAATCGCGCGCAAGCGCGGAGTGTTTGTCGTCGGCGCAAGCTTCTGGCTCGCCGACCTAGAAAGGTGAGGACATGTCCAGCGTGAAATCCAGTGAAAAATGGCGCGCCGTCGAGACGGCGCTGACTCAGATCGAACGGCAGTTCGGCAAGGGCTCGATCATGCGGCTGGGGGACCAGCCGGCACAGGTCATGTCGGTCATCCCGACCGGCTCGCTTGCCGTGGACGCGGCCCTGGGAGTGGGTGGCATTCCGCGCGGCCGGGTCATCGAGATCTTCGGCCCAGAGGCCTCGGGCAAGACCACGCTCTCCCTTCAGATCATTGCCCAGGCCCAGAAGACGGGGGGACTGGCGGCCTTCATCGACGCCGAGCACGCCCTCGACGCCGACTACGCGAAAAAGCTCGGCGTGGACACCGACAACCTCCTGGTCTCCCAGCCCGACAACGGCGAGCAGGCGCTCGAAATCGCCGAGATGCTCATCCGCTCGGGCGCGATCGACGCGGTCGTCGTGGACTCGGTCGCGGCCCTGGTCCCCAAGGCCGAGATCGAGGGGGAGATGGGCGATGCGCAGATGGGCCTTCAGGCGCGGCTGATGTCGCAGGCGCTGCGAAAGCTGACCGCCATCGTCTCGAAGTCGAAGACGAGCCTGATCTTCATCAACCAGATCCGCGAGAAGATCGGCGTGATGTTCGGCAACCCGGAGACGACCACCGGAGGCCGGGCCTTGAAGTTCTATGCCACGATCCGCATCGACATCCGGCGCATCGCGTCCTTGAAGGACGGCGAGACGGTCGTCGGCGCGCGGACCAAGGTCAAGGTGGTCAAGAACAAGGTCGCCTCTCCGTTCCGCCACGCAGAGTTCGACATCAACTACGGCGAAGGTATTTCGCGGGAAGGAGAGCTGATCGACATGGGTCTCGAAGCCAAGATCGTCGAGAAGTCCGGCGCGTGGCTCTCCTACGGCGATCTTCGCATCGGGCAGGGGCGCGAGAACGCCAAACAGTTCTTGAAAGAGAACCCCGAGCTGGCCCGCGAGGTCGAGGCGAAGCTGCGCAAGCACATCGGCCTCGCCACACCGGCGCCAACCGCTCCGGCCGAGAAACCGGGGGCGGCGGCGCTCGAGGCCTCGCGCGAGAACGAGAAGGAGAAGGCCCGCCGCTGATGCCCCCTCTCCCCTGGGAGACAGGAGGGATGAGGGGAAAACTTTCGCGACAACGCTCGCCGAATCGGGAACGACCTCTGAAACACTCGCGTTCCCGATGAGGAGGAAACGACTTGCGGGCGATCCCCTCCGGATCGCGGCTGCCCGCGAATCTCCAGCGGCAGGACCACGTCCGGGCGCGCGAGCGGCTCTCCTCGGCGGCGCGGGCGGCGGCCCCGGGCGTGCGCATCGGTCTCGCTCTTCTGACACAGTCGGGAGTCGAGAGTCAGGTAACGCTCCGCTTCTTCACTCGAAAGGAGTAGAGGCTCCCCTCCTGACGAGATTCGAGAAGCTCGTGCCCGCCTTCGCGGCAGAACACTTGAACGTCCTCGACCGCGGCCGGGTCGGTCGCGAGAAGGCGCGCAACGGCGCCATGGGGCCTGCCGCGGAACGCCTTGGCCAGCCGCAGGACCGGGATCGGGCAGTAGAGGCCCCGAGCGTCCACGACCAGCTCGGAATCGTCCATTCTCGTGAGACGTTAGCCGTAAGCCGTTAGCCGAAGCAAACGCGTTCGGTTTTCGGCTCACGGCTCACGGCTCACGGTTCACGAGCTGCTATATTCCCTTCGATGCCCGAGCCGATTCCCTTCCCCTCCGCCGCGACCCCGGTGCGCCGGGCTCTCCTCTCGGTGCACGACAAGACCGGCGTTGCGGAGCTCGCGCGCGAGCTTGCCGCCCGGGGGGTCCGGCTCGTCTCGACCGGCGGCACCGCTGCACACCTGCGGGAGGCCGGAGTCGCGGTCGCGCTGGTCGAGGAAACGACCGGCTTCCCCGAGATCCTGGGCGGGCGCGTCAAGACACTCCACCCCAAGATCTTCGGAGGCGTGCTCGCGGATGAATCGCGCGAGGACCACGCCCGCGACTTGACCCGTACGGCGATCGAAGCCTTCGACCTGGTCGTCGTCAACCTCTACCCCTTCGAAGGGACCGTCTTGCGGGGCGCGAACACTTCTGAAGCAATCGAGATGATCGATGTCGGGGGCCCCGCCCTGATTCGGGCAGCCGCCAAGAACCACGGCCGTGTGGCGGTGGTGGTCGAGCCTGCCGATTATGGCGACCTGCTCGAGGAAATCCGCACGACCGGCGGCACGACCCACGCCACGCGGCAACGGCTGGCAGCGCGGGCCTTCGCGCGCACGGCCGCCTACGACGCCGCGATCGCGCAATACCTTTCCGAGTTCACACGCGGTCCCGAGGCTTTCCCGGAGAACCTGGTCCTCGCGTTCGAGCGTGTCGGGTCGTTGCGCTACGGGGAAAACCCGCACCAGCGCGCGGCGCTCTACCGGGAGCCGCAGTCCCCCGCCGATGCCCTGGTCCGGTTCCAGATGCTGCAGGGAAAGGAGCTTTCGTTCAACAACCTGCTGGATCTCGACGCGGCGGTGGCGCTTGCGCGCGACTTTGACGGCCCCGCGGCGGTCATCGTCAAGCACAACAACCCGTGCGGCGCGGCGATCGGGGAGTCGATCGTCGAAGCCTTCGGCCGGGCCTTCGCCTGCGATCCACTGGCGGCCTTCGGGGGCATCATCGCCATCCGCGGCCGCGTGGACGGCGCGCTCGCCTCGCTCGTGCTGCAGCACTTCGTCGAGGTGGTTGCCGCGGACGACTACACGCAGGAGGCAATCGATTTCTTCGCGAAGAAGCCGAACATTCGGCTGTTGAGGGTCCCGGTCTCGCGCCGGCCGGCCGGAGGAATCGACTGGAAGCGCATCGAGGGAGGCCTGCTCGTCCAGGATTCGGACACGGAGCCGGACCAGCCGTCGGCGTGGCGCCTCCTGTCGCAGCGCAAGCCCACGGCTGTCGAGCGCGCGGCCTGCGAGCTGGCCTGGAAAGTCGTGCGGCGCGTCAAGTCCAACGCCATCGTGCTTGCCAACGCCCGGCAAACGATCGGCATCGGCGCCGGCCAGATGAGCCGCGTGGACGCCTGCCGGCTGGCGGCATCAAAGCCGGTCCTCCCGATCGTCAACTGCGGCGCCGCCTCCGACGCCTTTTTCCCCTTCCGCGACGGCCTGGACATTCTGGGGGACGCCGGCGTCACGGCGGTCGTCGCCCCGGGGGGCTCCATCCGAGACCAGGAGATCGTCGCCGCCGCCGACGAGCGGCAGATGGCTTTCCTGCTCGCTCGCAGACGGCATTTCCGGCATTGAAGAATTGCTTCATTTGTTCATTGATTCATTGCTTCATTGCCGGACCCCCCATTGATTCAATGAGTCAATGATTCAATGAATCAATGACGCAATTCTTCCTGTCCGGCCTGCTCGCGCTCACCAGTGGTCTGCCACCCGAGGCCGAATCGGCGCTAGCGAGGGCGGCTGCTCTCTACGGCGATGGCACGGCCCACAGGGCCACCTTCACACAGATTTACACGCCCTCGGGTTTCACGGCGGTGCGCCGCGAGTCGGGCACGGTCTGGATCCAGGCCCCGGAGCGTCTCCGGTTCGACTATGGCACCCCGGAGAAGAAAATCTTCACCTACGACGCGGGAAAGGGCCGTCTCTACACGCCGGACGACAACCAGCTCGCCGTTGCGCAGGTTTCTCCCGAAGACAGGGCGCGGCTGCCCATCGTCTTTCTCTCCGACCCCTCGCAGCTCGCCCGGCTTTACCAGATCGCGCCCGAGCCGGGAGAGCCTGGCGTCGTCCGGCTCCAGCTGCGGCCGCGCTCCGCAGGGTCGGAGCTCGCCTGGCTCCGCATCTCGATCGCGAAAGACGGGACCATGGCCGAGCTTGCCTACGAGGACTCCTCGGGCAACCGCACGGAGTTCCGCTTCGAGGGATGGCGAAAGAGGAAAGCCAGACCGGCCGCGGATTACCGCGTCACGGGGCCGCCGGGCACGAGGGAGCTGGAGAATTGACCGTGTCGGGCGCCCCGACACGGTCATCCCTTCGCCTTCTCTCCCCCGTCATCCTGAGCGAAGCGAAGGATCTGCTCCCGTTGCTTCGAGCTTCGTCTTCCCTGCTCAGGGCAAGCTCTGAGCGAAGGAGCTTCTGACCGCGGCGTTCGCTTCGCGAACGGCGGCCAAAAGAGTCAAGACCGAAAGCTGATCCCCGGGAGTCAGCCCGAGTCGGAACGTCCCCGCTCCCTTCGGTTGGTCGCGGCAGCGACCGCCAGCCAGAATGTCTTCTCGTCGCTTCGCTTCTCAGAATGACAGACTGGCCTAAGGCGCCGCAGCGAACCGGTCCAGGAACCGTGTCGACAGCCGACCACTGACGAAATCGGGTTCCTCCAGGATGCGACGATGCATCGGGATCGTCGTCTTCACGCCTTCGATAACGAAGAGGTCCAGGGCCCGGCGCCCGCGCGCGATCGCCTCCGGCCGGTCGCCCGCCGACACGATCAGTTTGGCGATCAGCGAGTCGTAGTAGGGGGGGATCGTGTATCCCTGATGGGCCGCCGTGTCCACGCGAACGCCCAGCCCCCCGGGCGGATGAAACGTGGTGATGCGGCCGGGCGACGGCTGGAACGTGACGGGATCCTCCGCGTTGATGCGGAACTCGATTGCGTGCCCCCGCGGACGCCTCTTGCCGGCGAAGGACAGCGGCTCTCCCGCAGCCACGGCAATCTGCTCCTTGACCATGTCGACCGCCGTGACCTCCTCGGTCACGGGATGCTCGACCTGGAGCCGCGTGTTCATCTCCATGAAGTAGAACCGACCCTCCTCGTCGAGCAGGAACTCGACCGTGCCGGCATTGGTGTAGCTCACGGCTCGCGCGACCGTGACCGCCGCTTCACCCATCCGGGCCCGAAGGGATTCGTCGAGCGCCACCGAGGGCGCCTCCTCGATCAGCTTCTGGTGGCGGCGTTGGATCGAGCACTCCCGTTCTCCCATGTGGAGAAGATTGCCGCGGGAGTCGCCGAAGATCTGAAACTCGATGTGCCGTGGGTTCTCCAGGTATTTCTCCAGATAAACCTCGGCGTTCCCAAACGCCTTCTCTGCCTCGGCGCGGGCGGTCTCGTAGGCGCCCGAGAGCTCCCGCTCATCCCGCGCGATCCGCATCCCCCGCCCGCCTCCCCCCGCCGACGCTTTCAGGATCACCGGATACCCCACCGTCTTCGCGAAGCCGAGGGCCTCGTCCACCGTGCCCGCGGGCCCGGGCGACCCGGGCACCGTCGGCACCCCGGCGGCTGCCACGGTGCGCCGCGCCAGCGCCTTGTCTCCCATCTTCCGGATCGCTTCGGGAGAGGGGCCGATGAAGGCAATGTGACAGTCGTGCAGGATCTCGGCGAAATAGGCGTTCTCCGACAGGAAGCCGTAGCCTGGATGGATCGCCTCGGCTTCCGTGATCTCGGCCGCCGAGACGATCGCCGCGATGTTCAGGTAGGAAGCGGCCGAGGGACCGGGTCCCACGCAGACGTCTTCGTCGGCATACCGGACGTGCAGGGCGTCGCGGTCCGCTTCGCTGTAGATCGCCACGGTCCGGATGTTGAGCTCCCGGCAAGCCGAGATGACGCGAAGCGCAATCTCTCCGCGGTTGGCGACCAGGATCTTCGTGAACATCCGAGAACGTGAAACGTTAAACGTGAAACGTAAGATGGAGAACGCGGCGGCTCCGGTTTCGTCTCACGCTTTACGTTTTACGTTTTACGTTTTACGACTCAGGCGGCGAGCCGGATGGCGAACAGTTTCTCCCCGTACTCGACTGGCTGTCCGTTGCGGGGGTAGACCTCGACGATTTCTCCCTCCACATCGGACTCGATTTCGTTCATGAGCTTCATCGACTCAATGATGCAGAGAATCTTGCCGCGGGGAACCTTCTGCCCGACCTCGGCGAAGGCGTCGGCTTCCGGGGAGGCAGACCGGTAGAAGGTTCCGACGATCGGGGATGTGACCAGGTGCAGTTTCTCCTCCGGCCCGGCAAGGGAGGGAGCCGCCAGTCCGCCCTCGACCGCTTGCGCCTCCGCGGGAGCGATTCCGGCCGGCGCCGCCCCGTTGGAGGCCGCGGGGCGCGCTCCCTCGATCCGGATGCGCAATCCGCTTTGTTCGATCTCCAGGCCCGAGAGACCTCTTTCGGAGACCAGATCGATCAGATCCTTGATTTCCTTGAAGGACAACATCGGTTAGGACCGTTCCAACATGTGAGCTCGGATGGGTGACGGCAATGCCCTCGGTGCCCCCTTCCAGCACTTCAGCCTCGGCGCAAGAGACGAATCCTGGAACCCTTCCGGCAAAGAAGGTTGGAACGGCACTAGACCAATTCCTTTTCCAGCGTCATAGCCGCCCTGGCGAGCTCGAATCGCCCTCGGCCAAAGTTGCCCTCCCGCGAGAGAAGCAGCAACAGATAATACTCCCGGGTCACCCGCGACAGGATTGCAATGGACCGGTCGGTGACGATCGCCAGTTGCTGGATCGGCCCTGAATCCAGGTCGGTGTGGGGGCCCTGGGCGGCCTTGATGAAGGCCCCGAGCTCCGCCGCAACAGACTCGATCGAAGCGCCTTCCGGTTGTCCGTAGGAGTCGATTGGGATTCCGTCCATGCCGACCAGGGAAACCGCCTGAGTCCCCTCCACACGCTCGGCAATGCGGCGCAAGGTGTCTTGAAAGACGTTCATGGGGTCCTTCTCGGGAGGCCTCGAGCCGCCCGGTGGAGGATCAGCCGGTTTGTACCACGGCGAGCCACCGTTTTAAAGCTCGGATCCGCGCCAGCCGCCGCTCGAGCGCCAGATCCGGCGCGGCGGCGCCGGGCGTCGAACCCGCGGGCAGGAGTCTCGCCTCCGCGTCGCGCCGCAGGCGCCTGACTTCCGCATCGAAAGGGCTGGCCGCGACGAGGTCGTCGTAGATCCGCAACGCCTCGGCGTAGTGACCCTGCGCAAAGTACAGGTCCGCCAGAGCCCGGCCCTGTGGCTCGGGCGGGGCGGTCTCGGCGAAGGCCGATTTGGCGGTTTCCGAGAGGGCGGGCGTGGAAGCCGCCGGGTCGGGAGCAGTCGCGGCGGGTGCTTGCGCGAGGA
>JBOGJN010000090.1:0-2958 GCA_050745445.1 Thermoanaerobaculia bacterium | reverse complement strand
GCGCTGAACGGAACGACGTACGTCTTCTATACCTGGCGGGACGGAACGCTCATGAGCGTGCGACAGGCGGACGTCCGAAAGGTCACCCGCCTGACGGGGCTTCCGGCCTTCAAGGTCCAGCAGGAAGAGCTGGGCGCCGCCCTGATCGACAACCTGCCCATGGAGGGCGGCACCTCCCAGGTCATATCCACGGACTCAGGAGCTGCGGCCCGCCCGGGCCCGACCCGGGGCACCGGCAACTGGACCTACCAGGGAGTCCCGGGCGCGACGGATGCGTACGCGCCTGCCAACGCGACGGTCGCTTCTCCGGGCGACGTCCCCAAGGCGGCGCCCGCGCCGACCCCGCCTCCTCACTGAGAGAGACTGTGTCCCGATTCGCGTAGCTCGCCTCGGGCAGAGACGCGGACAAGCGGACAGAAAGCGTGACGTGCGGCCGCGCGCGCGGCTAGCAAGGGCACCTTCCTGTTCACCGACTCGATCCACGCAAGGCTGACGCGGCCGATTCTCCGACTCGAGGAACTTGGGCCTGACCGCGTCGTGGTTCTTCGGTGACCGGCTCGCGGGCTGGCGCGCGGGGCTCTCTACTACAACTTTGAGATTGTCCCCCGGCGGTCCCCCAGGGCTCTGTCGGTGCGTCGAGGGCGCTCCCTCGCAAGGCCGCTGGATTTCTTGGTATGCTAGCATACAGCATATGAAACGAACGACCATTTTCCTCGACGAGCGTGTGGAGGGTGACCTGCGGGCCGTCTCCCGCCGCCGCAACCAGCCGGTCGCTGCGATCGTTCGGGAGGCGCTCGAGCGCTTCGTCTCGGCGGAGGTCCGGGGGCGCGGTACGACGCTCCGCTTCCTGGCCGTCGGCCGGAGCGGCCGCCGCGACACGGCCGAGCGCCACGAAGATCTCCTCTGGAAGCGGTTTGAGCCTCACCGGACGGGGCCGGGCCGGTCCCGGCGTGCACGCGAGAAGAAAACCTGATGCCGCTCCTGCTCGATACCGGCATCCTGTATGCCCTGGCGGACGAGGACGACGACTGGCATAAACCGGCGCGCGACTTCCTCCGAAAGCAACGCCTGCCGCTTCTGACACCTGTAACAGTTCTGCCCGAGGTGGCCTACCTGTTGAGGAGCAGGTTGGGCCCGGAGGCGGAGCGACTCTTCGTCGAGTCGGTCGCAGCCGCAGAGCTAATCGCCGAGAACCTGACCGCCGGCGACCTGGCGCGGTCTGCCGCCCTCCTCCGGCAGTTCGAGTTTCTCGGCTTCGTTGACGCTTCGATTGTCGCGGTGGCCGAGCGCCTTCGCCTGCGGTCGATCGTCACGACGGATCGCCGCGACTTTCGGCGCGTGCGGCCCCGGCACGTCCCCGCGTTCGAACTGCTCCCGTGAGCCGGGGCGCGCCCGTTCGTCGGGCAGCGCCGTGAGGTTTGCAGACCTCGAGATCGCGAAGGAAAGCGGGCGCCCGGTGGACATCAGATGCGTGATGCGGAATGATGGAGCAGCCGTGAGAACGACCCTGGATATTGACGGTGACGTCCTGCAGGCGGCCAAGGAGATCGCCGCCAGCCGCGCCACGACGGCCGGCCGCGTCCTCTCGAATCTGGCTCGCAAGGGCCTCGAACCGAAGCGGGCGCCGCGCGTGCGCAACGGTGTTCCGCTGACGCCACGCCGCCCGAAGGGAAGCCCGCGCCCCACGATGGCCCTCGTCAACCGGCTGCGGGACGAGTGACGCGCGTCGCCCTCTGTTCGACCCGGACCACGTCCACCATGACGCGGCCCACAAATGGTTCGCCGCCAACCGGCGAAGTGGGTGGGCCACCTGCCCGGTCACTGAAAACGGTCTCGTGCGGATCCTCTCGAACCCCGTGTACGCGGCCGTTCCCGAGACCCCAGGGGGGATCGTCCGGCGCCTCCGTGCGTTCTGTGCGAGCGGGGGGCACGTCTTCTGGGCGGACGAGGTTTCGCTTCTCGACGCGCGCCTGTTCAAGTGGACCGCACCCGCAACGCACCGGCAGGTTACCGACGTCTCTCTGCTCGGCCTCGCGAAAAAAAGGGGGGGAGGCTCGCCACCTCCGATCAACGCATTCCTCTTGCGGCGGTGATCGGGGCGGACGCCGGGACACTGGCCGTGATCCGGGTCTGAGGATCGGACCCCGCTTCTCGTTTGAGGCGATCAGGCCCGTACCTGTAGCGAAGCGCCGTCATTCTGGTAAGGCGGCTTGAATACCTTGACGAGGTATACCTTGGTGGGGTAACATTTCGGCAGTGGCAATCCAAAGCTTCGCCAGCCCCGCCGTTGCGCGGTTTTTCCTAGAGGGTCGGCTTGGAAAACGAGTCGGTTGGGCCAGTCAGGCGCGCGTCGCCGCAAGGAAACTCGACCTGGTCGACTACGCGGAAAGCTTGGCCGACCTGGCCTCTCCGCCGGGCAACCGGCTCGAGGCCTTGAAAGGTGATCTTGCCAGATTTCACAGCATCCGGATCAATGACCGCTGGCGGGTGGTGTTCCGATGGACGGACCGCGGACCTGCAGAGGTCGACATCCTGGACTACCATTGAGGAGTCATGATGAAGAAGCTGATGATTCGCCGCAGAAAACCCACGACACCGGGCGAGATTCTCCGGGAGGAATTCCTGGCTCCCCTTGGCATGAGCCAGAAGGAGTTTGCAAACCACCTCGGCTGCGACCTCAAGGTGATCAACCGCATCGTCAACGGTCGCAGCGCGGTGACCGCCGAAATGGCGCTCAAGCTCGGCGCGGCGCTCCGGACGACACCGGAGTTCTGGCTCAACGCGCAGAAGGCGGTCGACATTCATCGGGCGGCCCGCCGTCTCGCGACCCTGCCGAAGCCGCTGCTTCGAGCGAGCTGAACCCTTCTCTATCTGCTCGGCCTCGCGAAAAAAAAGGGGGGGAGGCTCGCCACCTCCGATCAACGCATTCCTCTTGCGGCGGTGATCGGGGCGGACGCC
>JBOGJN010000089.1:0-1478 GCA_050745445.1 Thermoanaerobaculia bacterium | reverse complement strand
GTTTCTCGGCCGGCCTCGACTTCGAGACAAAGATCCTGGTAAAGGAAGATGCGCCGGAGTTACTACGGCGTGAGCTGTCCTCGCCTCGTTGGAAGCCCCAAGTCCTGGCGATCAGCGGGGTGACGGATCCCTATCAGCCGGTCGAGCGACGCCTGAAACTGACGCGCCGATGTCTCGAAATTCTGGCTGAGTTCCGAAACCCCGTCGTCATCATCACGAAGAACCATCTCGTCACGCGCGATTTGGACCTGCTCGGCGAGCTGGCGCGCCATGAGGCGGCTGCCGTGTATCTTTCGGTGACGACGCTCGACGGCCGTTTGGCCCGAACCATGGAGCCCCGGACCTCACATCCGACCCGTCGCCTGGCCGCGATCGAGGCCCTGTCCCGGGCGGGCGTGCCGACGGGTGTGCTGGTCGCGCCGGTAATCCCGGGGCTCACGGACCACGAGATGCCCGCGATCATCAGCAGAGCGGCCAAGGCAGGCGCGCGATGTGCAGGCTACGTCCTCCTCCGGCTGCCGCACGCCGTCGCTCCCCTCTTCGAAGCATGGCTCACCGAGCATCGGCCCGCGAGAAAAGACAAGGTGCTCAATCGCATCCGGACGATTCGCGGCGGACGGCTCAATGACCCACGATTCGGAGCGCGGATGAAAGGCGAAGGCATCTTCGCCGAGCAGATCGCCGACCTCTTCGCCCTCGCCTGCCGCAAGGCGGGTATCGGCTCGGGAGGTCCAGGCCTCTCCACCGCCGCCTTCCGCCGCCCTGTGCCCGCCCAACCGTCGCTCTTCGAGTAGAGCTCCCGGGCCGGACCCGCTAGTTATCTTCGTCATCGTCGTCATCGTCATCCCCGTCGTCGCCGTCTTCGTCTTCATCCTCATCGTCGTCCTCGTCGTCCCAATCGTCTTCCTCGTCCGGCTGGACCTCGAAGCCGCGCTCCTCCATCTCGAGGGCGAAGAGGGCGAGATACTTCAGCTTCGCCGGGGGTTCGACGACCGGCACCGCGAAGCTCGTGCCGTCGTAATGCTCGGGGGCATGGACCGGGATCGTCTGCGCCGTCTTCAGGATCTCATCGGCGGCCCGGCGCAGCTCGACATCCTCGGTCTCGACCACCAGAGACTGTTGGTCCGCCCGCCACGTCCCGATAGCTTCCTTTTTCCCCCGTCTCCGGATAGTCCCTTTCTTCATGGCAATCCCCTCCAGCGCCTGTGAGGTCGGCCTGCCCCGCCCCCAATCTACCAGATACCCCGCCGATTTGGAAACGCCGCGGGCCAGTAGGGTAATAGGCTGCCGACGTGGCGGCATTTCTCGGTAAGAAACAGATTGACAAATGGCGGCTATCTCACTGAACATATGGTTGTTTTTACGCTTCATTGGGGACTCGTCTGCAGGTGATAGGCCGCCGGGAAAAACCGACGGCCTACGGCTCACTTAATAGTTGGGCGCAGTCAGCCACAATCAAGCAATAAGGAGGCAAACAT
>JBOGJN010000088.1:0-7200 GCA_050745445.1 Thermoanaerobaculia bacterium | reverse complement strand
GGTCAGAACCGGATCGAAGACGACCGTGAAGAGGTCCTCGCGCGCGAGGCCCGCCTTGACCTTCTCCTGAGCGGGCAGCGTCGCCAAGGGATTGCAGTTGTAAACGAAAAGCAGGCGAATACGCCCTTCCGCAGCGAGCAGGGCTTCGCCCAGCCGGTTCATGTTGATCTCGCGGGAAGGCGCCGGCTCCGCGGCGGCTGCCGACTGCGAGTCGAGCTCCCACGCGGCCCAGTTGCTCATCGTGTAGCCGCCGCCGCGAACGCCGAACTTGCCCGCGACCGCCGGCAGCGCGAGGATCGCGGCCACGGCAGAGCCCCCGTTGCGGTTACGCTCCACACCCCACCCGCACCGGATCACGGCCGGACTGGTTTCCACGTACAGCCGCGCCAACCGCTCGATCTCCCGCGCGCTCACTCCCGCCACCCCGGCCGCCCTCTCGAGAGTCCACGGCTGCACCCGGCGCCGTAGCTCCTCGGCTCCCGTCGTGTGCTCTGCCAGGAAACGCTCGTCCGCTGCGCCGTTCTCGAAGAGCCAGCGGATGACGGAAAGCGCGACCGGTAGATCCGTCCCCGGCCGGATCGGCAGATGCAGATCCGCCTGGCTGGCGACCCTCGTTTGGCGCGGATCGATCGCGACGAGCTTACCGCCGCGGCGACGGGCCTCCAGCAGAAACGGGAGCAGATGAATCCCCGAGACCGAGGGATTGACTCCCCAGAGAATCGCGAGCCCGGCGTACGCGTAGTCCTGCAGCGCAACACCTGGCATCTTGCCGTAGAGCCCCGCGGCGGCGCGCCCCGACGGAGCGGCGCAGACCGTGCGCGCAAGGCGCGAAGCCTTCAGCCGAGAAAAGAGACGCAGGTCGGTCGTGTCCTGTGAGAGGTAGCCGTTTGAGCCCCCGTAGGAGACCGGCAGGATCGCCTCTCCTGCGCCGCTCGAGGAAAGTTCCCGGAGCCTGCCGGCCACCAGATCCAGCGCTTCGTGCCAGGGGACGCGGCGAAAGCGGCCCTCTCCCTTCCGGCCTTCGCGCACTCCGGGGTAACGGATCCGGTCGGGCCCGTAGACGTGCTCCGGCAGGCGCCGCACCTTGGCGCAGATGTAGCCCCCCGTCAAAGGATTGACGTGACTTCCGCCGACGGCGACCGCGCGTCCGTCCTCGACACGGACCTCCAGGCTGCAAGCGTCCGGGCAGTCGAGCGGGCAGGCGCTCGAGACGAGCGACGAAGGGCTCGAGGCCATCTCCGTCAGCGGCTCCAGGGAGCGATTCGCGGCAACCCCGCCATTATAGGTTTGCCCGGCCGTGCTTGGTCGATCGGCGCAACGACCTTAAGCCGACCGAGAGCCCTCATCCCGCGAGATTGACCGTTCGCCCAGCACCGGCAGAAACGGCCCTCTCATAGACCAGAACCGCCGCCGCGACATCCTCAAGCGCCATGCCCGTGCTGTCGAAGACGATGATCTCCGCGTCCGACTGACGGCCGGGTCTACGTCCGGCAATCACCTCGCCCAGTTCCGCATGGACTCGGTCTCGGCTCATGAGTCCCTGCTCGAGGGCGTGGTGCAGCTCACCGATCGTGGCGCACTGCTCCAGGATATCCGCCACGACCTTGCCGGAGGCGAGCAGCTCCGGCTCGAGCTCCTGTTTCTCGGGACTGTCGGCTCCCACCGCGGCCACGAAGGTGCCCGGCGTCACGTCCTCCCGCCTCAAGAAGGCTCGCCGGGACGGCGTGCACGTCACACAGATGTCGCTCGCGCGGACCGCCTTCGGCAGATCGGTCACCGCCTCGACTCGGATGCCCAGCTCTCCGGAAAGTTCCTCGGCGAACCGCTCCGCCTGCTCTTGCGCGGCATCGAAGGCAAAGGCACGGCGGATCGGACATGCACGCGTGATCGCCCGAAGCTGCACCCGCCCCTGGTTTCCGCACCCGCAGATGGTCACGACCGCCGAATCTGGCCGCGCGAGATGTTTCGCTGCCACGGCGGTCGCGGCGCCGGTCCGCGCGATCGTGATCTCGATCGAATCGAGCAGCGCCAACGGGTAACCGTTCTCGCCGTCGCAGAGCGCGATGACGCCCTGAATGGCCGGCATCCCGAAACGCTCCGCGTTGCGGAAGAAGTTGCCGTTGGTCTTGACGGCAAAGTAGGGCCGGTCGAGATCGAGCCCTGCCGCCTTGATGTGAAAGCCGCCGTCCGGGTAGGGGAAACCGAGGATGCCGGGCGGCTTCGTCTTTCGCTGTCCGTGGAGCCGGAACGCCTGCTCTACCGCGGCAATGCACGCGTCCAGATCGAGCAGCGCCGCGACCTCGCTCCGCGTCAGCAGCAGCGTCCCGGCCGGCTTCATCGGGCAACCTCCGGCGAGAATCGAAGCAAATCGCCAATCTCCGCGACCGGGCGCCTCTCGACCGTTTCGCATCCCCGGCGGAAGATGCGGGCGCCCGCGCTCCCCTTCAGGACGACCGACCCGTCTTCGACCCGCAGTATCGCTCCCTCGCGCAGACCGGCGACCGGACGTTCGTTCTCTTCTAGGTACTGCAGAATCCTTTCCTCCTGTGTTTCTCCCATGTGCGTGGAAGCCGGCTCCGGGTCCAGATAGTGCGGGCTGATCTGAAAGTCCACGAGCCCGAGCGCTTCGAACGACGGCGGCTCGACGATCGGCATGTCCTTGGTCGTTTTCAAGGTCGGACACGCCACAATCGAGCCCGCGCTCGAGCCGATATAGGGCGTTCCTCGAGCGACGCGTCTGCGGATGGTGATCAAGAGGTCGAACCGATAGAGAGCGGCAAGCAACCGAAACGTGTTTCCCCCGCCGACGAAGACCGCCTCCGCGGATTCCACGGCCGCCCGCGGGTCCCCCGCCTCATGCACGGAATCGAGACCGACTCCCAGTTGTGCAAACCGCTCCCGCGCCCTCTCCGCATAAGCCTCCCAGTCACGGAGAGCGAACGGAACGAACAGCACGCGTCGAACTCCGGGACCGAGGAAGACACCGATTTCCGTCGCGGCGTGGTCGAGGTAGCCGCTACCGTAGAGCGTCGAGTTGCTGATCAAGAGGAGCCGAAGGCTCACGCTTTGTAATACTATCAGTTGCTAGAGATATATAGCTAATGATATAAGAAGCTGTGCCTTCCGTAGCGTACTGGCAGGAGCGGCTCGGCCTCAAGCAACGGGTCACCGCCCTGGCGGCCGCGCTCTTCATCTTCGGCTTCGGCCAGGAGCTCTGGTTCCGGTATCTGCCCGAGTACCTGCGGGTCCTGGGCGGCTCGGCGCTCGTCGTCGGCCTCTTCGGCACCTGGAAAGATCTTCTGGACGCAGCGTACGCTTACCCCGGAGGGATGCTCGCCGACAGGCTCGGGGCGCGCCTCTGCCTGCTTCTGGCGGGCGGGGCGAGTGTCGCCGGAGTCGCCCTTTATCTGACCTGGCCCTCACTCTTGGCGGTTTTCGTCGGGTTGATGCTGGTGATGTGCTGGTCCTCTTTAGGACTTCCCTCGACATTCGCGCTCATTGGCGAGGAGCTCGCCGGCGCCCGCCGCGTGGTCGCTTTCAGCGTGCAGGCGGTCGTCAAGAGAATCCCGATCCTGCTGGCTCCGCCTCTGGGCGGACTGCTTCTGGAAAAGTTGGGCGTCAGAAACGGCATGCGCGCCGGGTTTGCCATGTCGGTCGTGCTCGCGGTGTTTGCGCTGCTGGTCCTGCGGCGGACGCCCGCGCCAAGACCGCCTTCCGCCGCCGCGTCTTTCCGCGGCGCCGGCAGCGGGCGCGTCCGGCTTCACCCCGCGCTGCGTCAGCTTCTCATCGCTGACTGTCTCATCCGGCTCTGCGAAGGACTGCCGGACGTCTTCCTCGTGATCTGGGCCATCGAGGTTGTGAAGGTTTCTCCCGCGCAGTTCGGTATCCTCACCTCCGTCCTGATGGGCACCGCGATCCTCTCCTATCTGCCGGCCGGGTCGGGCGCGGAACGGATCGAGAAGAAACCATTCGTCCTTCTGACGTACGTCTTCTTCTCGCTTTTTCCACTGGCCGTTTTTCTTTCTCGCTCCTTTCTTCCTCTTCTCGGCGCCTATGTCCTGGGAGGGCTTCGGGAGATCGGTGAGCCGGCGCGAAAGGCGCTGATCGTGGATCTGGCGGACCCGCTCGCGCGCGGCAAGACGGTTGGGCTCTACTACGCCATTCGAGGATTCAGCGTGGCGGGAGCCGCCGCTATCGGCGGCCTGCTCTGGACGATCAGGCCCGCTCTGACTTTCTGTGTCGCAGCGGCTCTGGGATTGGCCGGCACGGCCTGGGCGGCCGCTTTTCTTCCGAGGACTCCCCGCCCGCAGGAGGCCGTGCCGTGAGGTGGGTCACCCGCCGGCGGATCCACGTCAACCGCGCCGCGACCGGCTGGTTGATCCGGCGGTTTCTCGATCCCGGCGCCGAGATTCTCTTCGTCGAGCCGGAGGAAGTGCCGGTCGTGCAGGAGCGGGAAGGGGCCCTGGGCTTCGATGCCCCCGGCGCGAGATACCCGCATCGCGACCAGACGGGGCGCTGCTCCTTCGAGCAGCTCGTCCGCGAACGGCTCGCCGGCAACCGGGCGCTCGGGAGGCTCGCGGAGATCGTTCACGGAGCGGATTTCCCCGAGGAAATGGGCATCACCCGCGAATCCGCGGGTCTTTGGGCCATCAGCCAGGGCTTCGCGGACGTGACAAAGGACGATGCCGAGATCCTCGACCGCGCCTCGTTTCTCTACGACTCCCTTTACGCTCACCTGTGCCGCCAGGAGTCATGAGCAGGCCGCGCTGGTATTTGCTGGTCCATCGGCTCCCCCCGGAGCCGCTGTATTTGCGCGCGAAGATCCGGCAGCGGCTGGCCAAAGTCGGCGCCGTGGCCCTCAAGAATGCCGCCTATCTCCTGCCCCGTCGGGAGGACTGCCTCGAGGACTTCCAGTGGATCGCACAGGACGCGGTCGCGGGAGGAGGCGAGGCTTGTCTCTGCGAGGCGGATTTCGTCGAGAAGGGAGTGCATGAGTCGTTCGTAGCGCGTTTCCGCCAGGAGCGCGACGCCGACTACAGGCTGCTCGAGCAGTCTCTCCGCCAGGTCGGCGCCGGGGAGTCGGCCGTCTCGCTTGCGCGTGCGCGGAAGTGGTTCGAAGAGATCACGCGCATCGACTTCTTCGAGGCCCCCGGCAGGCGACGCACCGCTCGACTGCTCGAGGGGCTGGAGCGTCGCTTGAAACGACGCACGAGCTCAAGGGAGAGACCTCCGAAGTCGAGCAAGCACGAGCTCGTTGGCCGGACCTGGGTGACACGCCGGGGTGTGCAGATCGATCGGATCGCTTCCGCGTGGTTCATCCGAAGGTTTCTGGACGCGAAGGCCCGCTTTCGGTTCACCGATCCGAAGGGAGAGCAGGCGCGTCCCGACGAGATTCGCTTCGACATGGTGGGAGGCGACTTCAGCCATGAAGCGGACCGCTGCACGCTCGAGACGTTTCTGTTGCGGACGGGCGTTGAAGACCCGGCGCTCGCTTCGATCGCCGAGATCGTCCATGATATCGACCTGAAGGACGGAAAGTTCGCGCGCCGCGAGGCGGCCGGTCTCGAACGGCTCCTGACGGGTCTGCTCCTCTCCCACCCCGACGACCGGGAGCGGCTGGACCGGGGCTCTGCCCTCTTCGACGCGCTCTACGAATCTTTCCATCGGACCACGCAGGGATCCCGGAGGGAGGCCAGGACATGAAACCTTTCCGAGTCATGGCCGGAGCGCTCCTGCTGCTGGCGCCGTGCGCGGGCATGCCGGCCGCGGACCCGCCTGGCGGGTCGTGGGAGAGCGTGGACCGCGTACTCGGAGAGACGGGCAAAGACCTGCCCGGCAACGTCCACAAATTCGGCTGGCCCCGGACGGATCTGCGCGTGACACTCGCGGGCATCACGATCGAGCCCGCCCTGGCGCTCGGCTCCTGGGCCGCCTTCCAGAAGACGGGCAACGGCGAGGAAGCGGTCGTGATGGGAGATCTCGTTCTGCTTGGCCCCGAGGTCCCGGCAGTCGTGGGCAAGCTTCAGGCTGGAGGGTTCGAGATCCTCGCGATCCACAACCACCTGATCGACGAGACGCCGAGGCTGCTCTACGTGCACTTTCACGGCCGTGGGGAAGCGGAAGCGATCGCGAAAACGCTCAAGACCGCCCTGGACAAAACGAACACGCCGTTGCGGGCGGCGGCCGCGAAGACCCCTGTGAAACTCTCGCCCGCGCAGGAAAAGACCTTCGAGAAGGTCCAGGCGGCCCTGGGCCGCAAGGGAACGATGGCCGGGCATGTCCTGCAGGTGACCGTTCCCCGTGCCGCACCCATCGAGCAGGACGGCATGGAAGTGCCTCCGAGCATGGGAATGGCGATCGCCATGAACTTCGAGTATTTGGGCGCGCGCGTGGCCGCGACGGGCGACTTTGTCCTCGCCGCCGACGAAGTCAATCCCGTCATCCGGGAGCTCCGCCTGCACGAGATCGAAGTCACCGCGCTTCACTCGCACATGCTGCGCGAGGAGCCGCGTCTCTTCTTTCTGCACTTCTGGGGGGTCGGTGGCCCCGAGAAGATCGCCGAAGGATTGAAGGCAGCGCTTGCGACGGTCGCTACGAAGTAGGCGAGGTGGCGTTCCCGGTGCTCGTTCTGGCCGGGCCGTCAAAGGACTCGACGTTCCGAGACGCTGGTCGCGTGGGTCTCTGGACCAAGGCCGATTCGGTCATCCAGTTCGACGACCTCACGATCGAAGGCCGCTGAAAAACTGACGCAAGGGACGCCGAAAGGCCCTCCGGTCGAGCGCGGCGATGCCCGCGGAAGCGGGGGCCTCCGGCGCGCTCCAAGCTTCTGGGAGGCCTTCCGCTACTGGGTCCGCCTGGGTTTCATCAGTTTCGGCGGACCCGCAGGACAAATCGCGATCATGCATCGCGATCTCGTACAACGTCGCCAGTGGATCTCCGAGGAGCGATTTCTTCATGCCCTTAATTTCTGCATGCTGCTGCCCGGTCCGGAGGCGCAGCAGCTCGCCACCTACGTCGGCTGGCGGCTCCACGGTACGCGTGGCGGGCTGGCGGCCGGGCTGCTCTTCGTGCTCCCGGGATCGCTCGTGGTGCTGGCGCTGAGCGCGCTGTACGCCGTGTTCCACGGCCTGCGCGGTGTCGACGCGCTCTTCTTCGGCCTCAAACCCGCCGTGCTCGCAGTCGTGATCGAGGCGCTGCTGC
>JBOGJN010000087.1:0-5049 GCA_050745445.1 Thermoanaerobaculia bacterium | reverse complement strand
ACGTGGCGGCTCTGGCTGATCTTTACGCGGAGGACGGGTTGCTTCTTCCGCCCAACCGCGCGCCCGTGCGCGGCCGGCGGGCGATCGAGAAGTTCTGGAAGAAAGAGATGGGCATCGGGCTCACGCTCAAGACCCTCGAACGGAGCGTCGGCACGGACGTCGCCTACCTGGTCGGCAATTATTCCTTTCCGGGCGAGCCCGACGCCGGCAAGTTCCTTATCTGCTTGAAGCGCGGAAAGACGGGAGGCTGGCAGATCGGCGCAGACATGTGGAACAGCAACAATACGGGGGCCGTCGTCCCGGCAGAGAGCCCGAGGCGCTAACGCGCGACAAAAAAGCCCCGCGCGAGCGGGGCTTGGTCTCGGGCCTTCGAGCCTTTTCAGGCGTTAAACGATTTTCCGCAGCCGCAGCCGCCGGTGGCGTTGGGGTTCTTTACCGAGAAGCCGGCGCCGCGGAAGTCCTCCACGTAATCCAGCGTCGAGTCCTTCAGGTACGTCGCGCTCTGCGGGTCCACGACCACCGTGATTCCCCCCTGCTCCATCACGTGGTCCTCATCGTGCTTCTCGTCGAATGTGAAGCCGTACTCAAAGCCAGAGCACCCGCCCCCCTTAACGAAGGCACGCAGAGGCTTGTTCAGCGAGTCCGGCATCGTCTTGGCGAAGTACTTCACCTTTTCGATGGCCGCTTCCGTCAGCGTCAGCAGCGGCTTCGACTCCCCGGAAGGGGTGATCGGTGTCGGGGTGGATTCGAGGGTGGAGGACATCAGAACTCCTTAACTTCTAAGCTTGAGTGCTCTTCAACAGCGATTGCCCTGCTGCGATTCCAGTTGGGATTATCTCCTCCGGCCTGATCCGGCGTCAAATTTGCCGGTTTTGCGAGGCTTTCTTAACGTTTTCCGTCGCGGAGGCGAGCAGGCGGTCGATTGAGCTCCATGCGGCCGAAACATCCTCGGGCCTCGCGACAAAGGAGACGCGGTTCTTGTCCACCTGGAAGTCCTCGAAGCCCGGCAGCGCCTGCGTCTCCCAGGCCCGGCGCAGGTTGCGGCACTCGGCGTCGAGCAGTTGCCGGTTGAAGACGCCGATCGCCAGGCGCGACCGGTCCACCTCGAAGACCGATTTCGAGCTGATTCGGATCGGGTTTCGACCCTTGTTGGCCATCCCCATCATCCTTATATAACAGCAAGCCTTGTGCCACCATTCCATGCGGTGTTTCTGGCCCCGACCACAACATCTTGTATTTTTGCTTGACTCCCTATTCCACGTGGACTTAAGCTCGGATGCAACACTGAACGGTATGTCAGCTTAAGGACATCCGAACCGGGGTTTCTGCAAAACGGGGCGGAGCATTCACGAAAAAAGGGGGAGGGTGGGAATGAGTGCGACCGAAAAAGAGATCAAGCAGGCCGTTGCGGAGAAGGGGACCGCTCCCGGAAAGAGCCTGAAGGGTCTGACGATCCGAAGGGTCTATTCGGACCCCTCGATCTCGCCGTACGAGGCGATCGAGTGGGAGCTCCGAACAGCCGCGATCACTTCCGAAAAAGGGGAGACCATCTTCGAGCAGAAGAACGTCGAAGTGCCGCGTTCCTGGTCGCAGACGGCCACCAATATCGTCGCGCAAAAGTATTTCCATGGCCGCGTCGGAATGCCCGAGCGCGAGAGCTCGGTGCGGCAGTTGATCGAGCGGGTCGCCGCCACCATCACCGGCTACGGCGAGAAGGGAGGCTACTTCCGGACCTCGGCCGACCGTGACGCCTTCCACGATGAGCTCGCCGCGATCCTCGTGAACCAGGTCGCCTCCTTCAACTCTCCCGTCTGGTTCAACGTCGGCATCGAGCCGAAGCCCCAGGGCTCCGCCTGCTTCATCAACTCCTGCGGCGACTCGATGGACGCGATCCTGAACCTCGCGAAAACCGAGGGGATGCTCTTCAAGTTCGGCTCCGGCACCGGCTCCAACCTCTCGTCGCTCCGCGGATCCCACGAAGGGCTTTCCGCCGGCGGCACGGCCTCGGGGCCCCTCTCCTTCATGAAGGGGTTCGATTCCTTCGCCGGCGCCATCAAGTCGGGCGGCAAGACGCGCCGCGCGGCCAAGATGGTCATCCTGAACATCGACCATCCGGACGTGGATGAGTTCATCCTGTCGAAGGCCAACGAAGAGAAGAAGGCCTGGGCCTTGATCGACGCCGGCTACGACGGCTCCTTCAACGGCGAGGCCTACGCCTCGATCTTCTACCAGAACGCCAACCACTCCGTGCGCGTGACCGACGAGTTCATGAAGGCCCTGGAAGAGGACGGCGAGTGGTGGACCAAGGAGGTCATCACCGGCAAACCCCACCGCAAGTACAAGGCGCGCGAGTTGATGGGTAAGATCTCCGAGGCGGCCTGGGTCTGCGGCGATCCAGGGATGCAGTACGACACCACGATCAACCGCTGGAATCCGGTCAAGAACACCCACCGGATCAACGCGTCGAACCCGTGCTTCCCGGGCGACCAGCGCGTCGCGACGGACAAGGGGTTGATCGCTTTCCGGGAGCTGATCGACCGCGTGAACCAGGGCGAGGCATTCAAGGTCTGGACGCACCGCGCCACGGCTCGCGCGAACGGCGCCGAAGGGGAGCCGCAGGCCGGCCTCATCCTCTCCTCGCCGACGCAGTACATGATCACCGGCGTCAACGACGTCTATCGCGTCGTCTTCGATAACGGTGTCGAGATCCGCGCGACGAAAAATCATCGCTTCTGGACGGTCAACCGTGGCTACGTGGCCGTCGAGGAGCTGTTGCCCTCTGACCGGGTTCTTTTGGCCGACGCGCCGATCCCGGCCACGGCGGCGGAGAAGCGGCTTCCGGTCTCGTCGGACTGGGCGAGCTACCGCCAAACGGGCGACCGTTTCGCCAAGATGAGCTTCCCGAGCGACTGGTCCGCGGAATTTGGCGAGGTGCTCGGCCACTTGGTCGGGGATGGCTCGGTCGGCGAGACCATGCTTTCCTGGGTCTACGGAACGCCCGAGGATGCCCTGGAGTTGATGCCGCGCCACCGGGCGCTCCTGAAGAAGTACGTCGGCGAGGGCTCCGTCAACGAGTGCCTGCAGGCCAACGGAACGCGGCAACTCCGTGTGACGCGCGCTCCCTTCCGCCGCTTCCTTGCTGCGCTCGGTATCGAGCAGAAGCGCTCGCATGAGAAGCGAGTTCCCGCGTCGCTCTTCCAAGCTCCAGCCGAAGCGCAGGTGGGATTCCTGCGCGGGCTCTTCGGAGCGGATGGGTGCGTCGTCAACCAGGAGTCAAACGGCACCCGATATGTGGGGCTTGGCTCGCGTTCCGCCGGTCTTCTTCAGGACGTACAGAAGGTTCTTCTCCTCTTCGGTATCCAGAGCACGATCTACGTCAACAACAAGGCGAAGTCCTCTTTCTCTTATAGAACGGTGGAGGGGGAAGAGCGCACCTACGCCGGGCGCCCGGTTTCCTACGACCTGCGGACCACGGGTCCTTCGCTTGAGCGGTTCGCGCGCACGATCGGCTTCTCGCTCTCCCGCAAAGAGGAAAAAACAAGAGAAGTCGTCGAGCAGCACGCCTTCTACCGCGAGAATCCGACCGCTTCGATCGTGGACGTGATCTATGAGGGACCCGAGGTCACGTACAACCTCACCGAGCCGCTGCATCACTCGTATGTTGTTGAAGGCATTATAGTTGCGAACTGCGCGGAATACATGTTTATTGATGACAGCGCTTGTAATCTAGCCTCGCTCAACCTGATGAAGTTCTTCAACGCGGAGGACGGCGGTTTCGACGTGGAGAACTTCCGGCACGCTTGCGACATCGTGATCTCCGCGCAGGAGATGCTCGTGGACAACTGCTCCTATCCGACCAAGCCGATCGAGCAGAACTCCTACAAGTTCCGTCCGCTGGGATTGGGCTACGCCAATCTCGGAGCGCTCCTGATGGCGACGGGAATTCCGTACGACTCCGAGGAAGGGCGCGACTACGCCGCCGCCATCACCTCCCTGATGTGCGGCGAGGCGTACCTGCAGTCCTCGAAGGTTGCCGCGGAGCTCGAGCCCTTTGCGGGCTACGAGCCGAACCGCGATGCCTTCCTGGATGTGATCGGCATGCACCGGGACGCTGCCTACGAGCTGCCGGGCAAGGGCGTGCCGGCAGAGCTGGCAAAGGCGCACAAAGCCGTCTGGGACGCGGCGTTGGAGAGCGGCAGGCAGTACGGCTACAAGAACGGTCAGGTCACGGTCCTGGCCCCCACCGGCACGATCGGTTTCATGATGGACTGCGACACGACGGGTGTGGAGCCGGATCTCGCTCTGGTCAAGTACAAGAAGCTCGTCGGCGGAGGCACGATCAAGATCGTCAACCAGACGGCGCCTCTGGCCCTGCGGGGCCTCGGGTACACCGAGCAAGAGGTCAACCAGATCGTGGACTACGTGGACGAGAAGGGCACGATCGAGGGCGCGCCGGGCTTCCGAGACGAGCATCTGCCGGTCTTCGACTGCGCCTTCCGGGCCTTAAACGGCAGCCGCTCGATCCAATACATGGGACACGTCAGGATGATGGGCGCGGTGCAGCCCTTCCTTTCTGGCGCGATCTCGAAAACCGTGAACCTGCCGACCGACGCAAGCCCGGACGAGATCGCCGGCGTGTACATGGAAGGGTGGAAGCAGGGCCTGAAGGCCATCGCCATCTACCGTGACGGCTGCAAGAGGACGCAGCCCCTGAACACCGCGGTCTCAAAGTCCGACACGAAACGGCCCGAGGCCCGCACATCGCTCGAGTACGTCGGCCGGGCGGCCGCGCCGACGCCTGGCCCCTACCGCCGCAAGCTCCGCGACGAACGGCGCTCGATCACCCACAAGTTCTCGGTCGCCGGCCACGAGGGGTACATCACCGTCGGGCTTTACGAGGACGGCAAACCGGGCGAGATCTTCCTGACCATGTCAAAGGAGGGCTCGACGATCTCGGGCCTGATGGACGCCTTCGCGACCGCGATCTCGCTCACTCTCCAGTACGGCGTGCCGCTCGAGGCCCTGGTGGACAAGTTCACGCACATGCGC
>JBOGJN010000086.1:0-1517 GCA_050745445.1 Thermoanaerobaculia bacterium | reverse complement strand
GCAGCGGTAGCGTACCTGCTTTGGGAGCAGGTGGTCGCCGGTTCGATCCCGGCCGCCCCGACCAAACCGTCGCTCTCGTTTGCTCGGGACCCGCTCACGCATCGGCTCGCAACTCGGCCGGATACGGCCTCGATCGCTCGCCTGGTCCCTTCGCTGCACTCTCGCTCCCGCAGCGCGAGGCTCCTCCCCCCTGGGAGACTCCTCGCGCTGCGACCAGAGCCGGGAACTAGGGCTCTGGGAGCTACTCGCGCTGCGATCAAGAAGTCTCAAGTCCGCCAGCTGAGCATCGGTTAGACTAGACGCCGCTTGGAGGTGCCCCTGCGCAAGCTCCGCATCGGCGTCATCGATCTCGTCACCAAAGGGCCGACCCGGGCCTTGTACGAGCGCGTCATGAACGCGAATCTCGCCAGCATCATGCCGCAGGTCGTCGGGGTGTGGTGCGAAGCCGAAGGGCACGAGGTCACCTTCGTCTGCTATACCGGCTTTGAGAATCTGGTCGACGAACTGCCGGACCAGGTCGATCTCGTCTTCATCGGTGCGTTTACGGAGGCTGCGTTCCTCGCCTACGCGCTCTCCAACCTGTTCCGATCGAGGGGAGCCGTCACCGCCCTCGGCGGGCCTCACGCGCGCTGCTACCCGGAGGACGCCCGGAAATACTTCGACTATGTCCTCGGCTTCACGGACCAGGCCGTGGTCCATGACGTGCTGCAGGACTGCTCGCCGCACCGGCCGATCGGTCTGCACCTCGCGGCGAAGCGGCAGCCCGCGACACTCCCCGGGGTGCGCGAGCGCTGGAAGTTCATCGAGCGCACACTCCGAAAGGCCCCGGTGTTCAAAATGGTGCCGATGCTCGGCAGTCTGGGGTGTCCGTACACCTGCAGCTTCTGTATCGATTCGGTCGTCCCCTATCAGCCGCTCGACTTCGCGGTGCTCTCCGATGACCTCCGGTTTCTCTTGCGCACGCTGGCACGGCCGCGCGTCGGCTGGCACGATCCGAATTTCGGGGTCCGATTCGACGACTACCTGGACGCGATCGAGGCGGCGGTTCCGCCCGGCCGGATCGATTTCATCGCGGAAAGCAGCCTTTCCCTCTTGTCGGAGCCGCACCTGAAGCGTCTCGAGCGCAACGGATTCAAGGTTCTATTGCCCGGGGTCGAGTCGTGGTACGAGCTCGGCAACAAGTCGAAGACCGGCCAGCTCAAAGGGATGGACAAAGTCCGCCAGGTCTCCGAGCACGTCAACATGATCTTGAGGTATGTCCCATACGTTCAGACCAATTTCGTGCTCGGGCTCGACTCGGACGCAGGGACGGAGCCGTTCGAGCTGACGAAACGTTTCGTGGACATCACCCCGGGGGCGTTTCCCGGGTATTCGCTTCTCTCGGCGTTCGGGAGGGCGGCACCGCTCAACCTGCAATACCAGCGCGCGAATCGTGTGCTTCCGTTCCCGTTCCACTTCTTGAACAACAATCACGCCATGAACGTCAAGCCCAAGAACTACTCGTGGCGCGACTTCTA
>JBOGJN010000085.1:0-7741 GCA_050745445.1 Thermoanaerobaculia bacterium | reverse complement strand
GACACGCGCCGCGTGCGCGCCGCTTCCGAAGAGACCTATGCGCGCACGCTGGCGGCGTTGAACGAGACGCGCAAGAGCGTGCAGGATGCGGATACGCTCCGCACCCTGGATGAGCAAATCGCCGGTCTCGAGAGGGAGCGGACCTTGTGGAGGCCCCTCGAGCCGGTCCCGCCGGCGACAGCCGCCAATGCGGCATTGGTGGCCGCGCGGCGGGCCGAGATCGAAGCCGTCTCGCCGTGAGCCTTGTGGGCGATTTTCTGCGGGAAGAGATCGCGAAGGAGTCCTTCCCGGGCGCGGTCGCGCTCGTCGCGTCGCGCGACGCGATCCTCGAGACCGCGCACGCGGGACATGCGGCCGTGGAACCCGAGGAGGTTCCGGCCGAGCCCGAGACGCTCTACGACCTGGCGAGCTTGACGAAACCCTTGTGTGCGGGAGAGCTCGCGAGGATCGGAACGCATTCGGGTCTCTCTCTGGATTTTGCGCCAGGCCGCTTCTTCCCTGGGTGGAAACGAACGCGGTACGAAGGCATCACGCTTCGCATGCTCCTGACCCATACCTCGGGTCTGCCGGCCTGGCATCCGCTCTACGTCAAGGGCGAAGGGGCGGAGGCGTATCGGCGGACACTCTGCGAAATCGAACCGGAGACGCCGCCGGGCGAGGCCGTGATCTACAGCGATCTGGGCTTTTTGGTGTTGGGCGAGGTGCTGGAGGCCTTCTTCTCCTCTCCGCTCGATCGATGTTTTGCCGCGCTGGTCGCCGAGCCCGCGGGTTCCGGGGCGCGCTTCCTGCCGCCGGCCTACCGGCGCACGGCGGCCACGGAAAAAGATGACCGCACGGAGCGCGAGATGGCCGAGGCGCTCGGTTTGTCTTACCCGAGGTTCCGCGGCGGGGTCGTCTGGGGAGAGGTGCACGATGGCAACGCCTTTCGAAGAGGCGGGGTCTCGGCCCATGCGGGGCTCTTCGCCAGCGCCGAGGACGTCTGGAGGCTCGCGCGGAGCTGGCTGGATCCGGCGCGCGCGCAGTTTGTCCAGGACTCCACGCCGGAATGTTCCGAGGCCCGCGCGCTGTCGTGGCAAGGGCGCCGCGGCGCGGGATCGGCAATCGAAAAGATGTCCCCGCGCGCCTTCGGACACACGGGGTTCACGGGAACCTCAATCTGGATCGACCCCGAGCCTGCGCGCGTCTATGTTCTGCTGACCAACCGCGTCCATCCGGAAGCTCGCGACACCGACTTCAACGCAGTCCGACGCCGCTTCCACGAGGTGGCGTCCGAGGAGTTCAGCGGGTGAGGCGTGGCACGAGCCAGAAGAGCAGGGCGCAGGCGACGGCGAGCGTGAGGACAAAGGCAACGGCGATGATCCAGACGCGGGACTTGGGCCGAGTCATCGGTGCGGCGGAGGGCCGTTTCAAGGTGACGTCCTCGAGGGGGAGAGAGTCGGACGGCGAGGCGGTGCGCCCGGCCGCCGCGAGCTCGTCGCGGATCGCCATCAGCTCGCGGCCAACCGGCTCCATCGCGGGATAACGGTCGGCGGGGTTCTTGCGCATGGCGCGCTCGACCAGACGCGCGAGCGCCGGTGGCGTGCCCGGAGCCGCGGCTGCCAGGGGCTCGGGCTCTCTGCTGGCGATCGCTTCCAGCATCTTGGCCTGGCTCGCTCCTGAAAAGGGTCTGTGCGAGCAGAGAAGCTCATAGGCGAGGACGCCGAATGCAAAGATGTCGGTGCGCCGGTCGACCGGTTGACCCCGGACCTGCTCGGGCGCGAGGTAGGCGTGGGTCCCGACGGTGAAACCGGTTCGTGTCAGCTGGCGCTCGGCGTACATCGACTTGGCGACGCCGAAATCCATGATCTTGACCGTGCCGTCGGGCAGGAGGCGGATGTTGGAGGGCTTGACATCGCGGTGGACGACGCCGGCGTTGTGAGCGTGGGCGAGACCGGAGGCGATTCCGATCAAAATCTCGACTTTCTCGCGAAGGGACAGAGGCTTGCCACGCTCGATGGCCGAGTCGAGGTCCTCTCCGGGGAGGAACTCGCAGACCAGGTAAAGGATTTCGCCATCGGTCCCGAAGTCATGGACCGTGGTCAGGTTGCGGTGGTGGAGATTGCCTGCGAGCTGCGCCTCCTGCGCAAAGCGGGCGCGGATGGTCTCATCCTGAACCTGGCAGGTCTTGATCGCGACGCTGCGCTGGATCATGGGATCGCGCGCCTCATACACCGCGCCAAACCCGCCGCTGCCGACCCTGCGGATGATCTCGTACTTCCCGATCCTTTCGGTCATGCGCCCCGTCCGGCGTCTCGCGTGCGGGGGCCGTGCGGATCGGTGCCGGGCCCCGCGTGGGTGCGGGTGCCTGGCCGGAGAAGCCCCGGCAAGAGCAACACGGCTTTCGGCTCCACGGGGAGAGGATAAGCCCTGCGGCAGACGCCGACCGGAAGGGGGGCGCCCCGGATGAGCTCCCGTTTCGTACCGGGGGACGGCCCGCCCGAATTGAGGTAGATTGAGTGTCGTCCATGGGGGAGATCGTCATTCTGGACGGTGTTCGGACGCCGATGGCCGAGTACAACGGCGTCTTCTCCGACACCTCTGCGATTGACCTCGGCGTGATCGCGGCTCGCGAGGCCCTCTCGCGGGCGGGAACCGAACCGGCCGAGGTGGACCACGTCATCTTCGGCAATGCCCTGCAGACTTCCGGTGATGCGATCTATGGGGCGCGGCACGTCGCCTTGAAGGCCGGGATTCCCAAAGAGGTTCCGGCCCTCACGGTCAACCGGCTCTGTGGCTCCGGCTTTGAGTCGATCGTTCAGGGAGCGCACCGCATCCTGCTGAACGAGGCGCGGACGGTGCTGGCTGGCGGGATGGAGAACATGTCGCAGGCCCCACACGTCGTTCGGGGAGCACGGCGGGGGCTGCGTCTCGGACAGGGACAGCTCGAGGATTCGCTGATGGTCGCGCTTCTGGATTCCTACTGCGGTCTCTACATGGCGCAGACCTCTGACCGCGTTGCGGCAAAATACCGGATCGGCCGTCAGGAGCAGGACGAATACGCCTACGTTTCCCAGAAGCGGGCGGCGGAGGCCTGGTCCTCCTGCCGCCTCTCCGAGGAGGTCGTTGCCGTGGAGGTCAAGACAGGGCGAAAGACCATGAGGATCGAGAAGGACGACCACATGCGCCCCGACACGACGCTCGAGGGTCTGGCGGCTCTGCCTCCCTCCTTCGGCAAGGATGGTCAGGTCACGGCCGGGAATGCCTCCGGCATCGTGGATGGAGCCGCGGCCGTCCTGGTCACGTCGGCCGAGAACGCGCGGGCGAAGGGGAAAAAACCGCTCGGGCGTCTCGTCTCGTGGGCGGTCG
The DNA here is from genome assembly GCA_050745445.1 of Thermoanaerobaculia bacterium. Classification (GTDB taxonomy): domain Bacteria; phylum Acidobacteriota; class Thermoanaerobaculia; order UBA5066; family Gp7-AA6; genus JBOGJN01. The sequence continues at coordinate 4,396 of JBOGJN010000085.1, read as the reverse complement.
TCGGCTGCGAACCGGAGCTGATGGGTCTGGGCCCGGTGCCGGCGGCGAGAGCGGCGCTCGCGCGGGCGGGTCTGAAGACGCAGGATATTGATCTGTGGGAGATCAACGAGGCGTTTGCCGGGCAAATCCTGGGCGTGATCCGCGAACTGGATCTGGATCGGGCGAGGTTGAACGTCAATGGCGGCGCGATCGCGCTGGGTCACCCTTTGGCCGCGACCGGCACCCGCTGCACGCTGACTCTCTTGAAGGAGCTGCGGCGCCGCAAGGCCCGTTACGGGCTGGCCGGGGCCTGTATCGGCGGCGGCCAGGGGATCGCTCTCGTGGTCGAGTCCGTTTTGTAAGTAGCGGGAGACAAGGCTGGACTGGACCGAGAGGATCCTCTCCTTCCCCGTCCGCGCGGCCGCGGTCGATACCTTTTTGCGCGAATTGAAGGCGCGGGGAACGGGAGACCTGAACGGGGTCTTCGCGACCCTGAACGACGGGAGACTCTGTCAGGAGGCTCTGAGACACTGGCTTGCGAACGAGTGGGTCGTCGTGGCGCCGCACTCGCCTCTGCACGCGCTGGCCGGATCCCGGTTTTCCCGGGAGCTCACGTTGCGGCAGTTCTGCGGGGAGAAGAGAGAGCCGACGCCACCCGAGCCCGGGGAGACGACAGACGGCACGGAGGAAACAGAAAGCCATGAAGATCAGTAGGGTGGGTGTGCTCGGAGCCGGGCTGATGGGCTCCGGAATCGCCGAGGTTACGGCGAAGGCCGGCTACGACACGGTAGTCCGTGAGGTCTCCGACGATCTGGCGAAGAAGGGACTTTCGCGTATCGAGTCCTCGATGGCCAGGGCCGTCGAGAAGGGCAAGCTCACTGCCCCGGAGCGAGAGGCCGCTCGCGCCCGCCTCTCCGCCACGACAAGACTCGCCGACCTCGCCTCCTGCGACCTCGTGATCGAGGCGATCGTCGAGAACCTCGAGCTCAAGAAGGAGACGTTCCGGGAGCTGGACCGCCTCTGCAAGGTTTCGACCATCTTCTGCTCCAACACGTCGTCGCTGACGATCACGGAGATGTCGGCGGCCACGAAGAGGTCGGATCGTTTCGCCGGGCTTCACTTCTTCAACCCGGTGCCGGTCATGAAAGTTGTGGAGGTCGTACGCACGATCGCGACCTCCGAGGAGACCGAGAAGGCTGTTCTGGAGTTCGCCCGGTCACTCGGCAAGGACCCCATCCGCGCCCAGGACAACTCGGGTTTCATCGTCAACCGGCTTCTCGTGCCTTATCTGCTGGACGCGGTGCGGGCCCTGGAGGAGGGCGTGGGCACGAAGGAAGACATCGACCGGGGCATGGAGCTCGGCTGCGGGCACCCGATGGGCCCGCTGAAGCTGCTCGATTTTGTCGGGCTGGACACGACGTACGCGATCGCCGAGATCATGTTCAACGAATATCGGGAGAAGCGCTTCGCGCCACCCCCGCTCTTGAAACGCATGGTCCTGGCGGGCCGCTTCGGAAGGAAGTCGGGGCGCGGCTTCTACGAGTACGGAGGCGAAAAGTGAGCGACTGGGTCCGCGTGGAGACGGTGGAGGGGATTCGGACGCTCCGGGTGGACCGGCAGGAGAAGCTGAATGCCTTGAATGCCGAGGTCCTGGCGGATCTGGAGCGCGCGATTGCCGCGGCCGTGGGCGATGAGACGCTTCGCTGCCTGATCGTGACGGGAGCCGGGGAGAAGGCCTTCATTGCGGGGGCCGACATCGGCGAGCTCGCGAAACTGACCCCGGTCGGAGGCAGGGAACACGCGTTGCGGGGGCAAGAGGTTCTCCGGGCTCTCGAGCGTCTGCCGATTCCTTCGATCGCGGCGATCAACGGCTACGCGTACGGCGGAGGTCTGGAGCTTGCCCTGGCCTGTACCCTGCGCGTGGCTTCGGAGAACGCCCGGATGGGGCTGCCGGAAACCTCCCTCGGGATCCTGCCCGGCTACGGCGGCACGCAGCGCCTGGCGCGTCTGGTGGGACAGGCGAAGGCCTTCGAGCTCGTCCTGACGGCCGAAAAGGCAGTCACCGCGCAGGAGGCGTTACGGATCGGCCTCGTCAACCGCGTCGTGCCCGCGGGCCAGGCGCTCCCGGCGGCCCTCGAGCTTGCGCGGGCGATCTCGCGCAACGGGCCGGCCGCTTGCCGCTACGCGCGGGAGGCCATCCGGCGCGGCGTCGAGATGCCGCTTGCCGAGGGGCTGGCGTTTGAAGCGACTCTCTTCGGGCTCTGCGCCGCGACCGAAGACATGCGAGAGGGCATGACGGCCTTTCTGGAAAAACGCCCTGCCCGCTTTAGCGGCCGCTAACCGTTTCCACTTTCTTTGCCATCGGGAGCGGTTCTCGGTCCCTTCCACGCAGTTGATCTGCCTTTGCGTCCGGTCTAGACTGCTTGCTGAAAGGGATCCTCGTGCACCCTCCGGAGTCGGACCTGATCTATGACTGGAACCGAGCCGGAGGCGCCGTCATGCCGGCCCGGGGAAGAGTCGAGCTAGACGACGAGACCCTCCGAGACGGCCTTCAGTCCCCTTCGGTCCGGAGTCCCTCGGTCGAGAAGAAGCTCCAGATCCTGCACCTGATGGAGGCCCTCGGGATCGACTCGGCCGACATCGGGCTGCCCGGCGCCGGACCGCACGTGGTCCAGGCGGTGACCCGGCTTGCCCGCGAGATCGCCGAGACGGGGATGAAACTGCGTCCCAACTGCGCGGCCCGCACCGTCTCGGCCGACATTCTTCCGATCATCGAGATCTCGCAGAGAGTCGGCATCCCGATCGAGGTCGCCTGTTTCATCGGATCCTCTCCGATCCGGCAGTACGCAGAGGATTGGAACCTGGACCGTATGCTGCGTCTCACCGAAGATGCCGTGTCGCTCGCGGTCAAGGAGGGTCTGCCGGTGATGTACGTGACGGAGGACACGACGCGCGCGCATCCGGACCACATCCGGCAGCTCTACACGGCCGCGATCCGCGCGGGAGCCAGGCGCGTTTGCGTCTGCGATACGGTCGGGCACGCGACGCCAAACGGCGTGCAGAACCTGATTCGTTTCGTCTGCGGCCTGGTCGCCGAGGTCAACGCCGAGGTCATGGTGGACTGGCATGGACACCAGGACCGCGGCCTTGGCGTCACCAACGCGCTCTGGGCCCTCGAGGCCGGCGCTCACCGCGTGCACGCCTGCGCGCTCGGCATCGGAGAGCGTGTGGGGAACACCCCGATGGACCAGCTTCTGGTCAATCTGCAGCTTCTGGGTTGGATCGACCGGGACCTGACGCGTTTGAACGACTATTGCGCGACGGTCTCCGAGGCGACCGGTGTCCGCATTCCGGACAACTATCCGGTCGTGGGCCGGGATGCGTTCCGGACGGGCACGGGAGTCCACGCCGCGGCCATCATGAAGGCACGGAAGAAGGGCGAGGACTGGTTGGCGGACCGTGTCTATTCGGGCGTGCCCGCGGGGATGGTCGGCCGGCGTCAGGTGATCGAGGTCGGCCCGATGAGCGGTCTCTCCAACGTCCAGTGCTGGCTCGAGAACCACGGCATCGAGCCGCGACCGGAGCTCACCGAAGCCATCTTCCAGCGCGCGAAGGCGAGCGACCGTGTGCTGACGGACCAGGAGGTCCTCGCCGTCGTCGCGAGCTTCGCGCCCGCCGCTGCCGCTCATTAAGAAGCCAGGCCCGCCGACGCGCGGCAAGTCGCCCCCTCGGGGCCAGAGCAAGGATTTCTTTCTGCGACAGCTCCCGACCTATTGCGACCACCTGGTGGTGGAGCGTGGCCTCTCCGGGGCGAGCGTCGCGGCGTACCGGAGCGATCTCTCGGCCTTCGGTCGCTGGCTCGAGCAGTCGCATCTGACGGCGGCGCGTGTTCAGAGGGAAGATCTCTCGCGCTACCTCCGGGTGATCAAGTCCCGGGGCCTCTCCTCCCGCTCGGCCGCGCGGGTCCTCTCGGCGCTCCGGAGCTTTTACGGCTTCGCGGGCCTCCACCTCGGGTTCGAGAGGGATCCGACCGCGGACCTGTTGAACCCGAAGGCGGGCCTCTCGTTGCCGAAGACACTCACCGAAGGGGAGGTGGAGGCGTTGCTTGCGGTGCCCGACACGCGCGAACCATTGGGGCTGCGGGACCGGGCGATGCTGGAGTTGCTCTACGCCTCGGGGTTGCGTGTTTCGGAGATCGTTCGGCTGCCCCGGGACCGCGTGGATCTAGAGGCCGGAATCCTGCGCGTGACCGGAAAGGGGGAGCGGGAGCGGCTAGTCCCCTTCGGGAAATCGGCCGCGAGCTGGTTGAAGCGATATCTGGCGTCGGCGCGGCCGGGGCTCGACCGGGCGGGATCGCCGCATCTGTTTCTCTCGGCGCGCGGACGGGCGATGACGCGGCAGCGGTTCTGGCAATTGA
>JBOGJN010000084.1:0-2387 GCA_050745445.1 Thermoanaerobaculia bacterium | reverse complement strand
CCGGAGAGCTGCGCCGGCGGCGGGCGCCGGCGGCTTTCGCCGAGCACGTGGCCGGACGCTTTGCGGCCAAGGAAGCCGCGATGTAGGCCCTGGGCACGGGGTTTCGCGGTGTCGCGTTTCGGGAGATCTCGGTCGGGCGCGATGCTCGAGGGAAACCCCGGCTCCGGTTCCATGGCCGGGCTCTCGAGCGCGCCCGCACGCTCCACGTACGCGCGACAGAGGTCTCGATCACACACACCGGCGATCTTGCGGCCGCCGTCGTGGCGCTCTTGACCGACTAGGGCCGGGCAACGCGAGCCGGTCAACGCGGGGCGCTGGCTCGGCGTCTGGGGCGTGCCTGCGTTAAGCTGCTGAGCTTTTACGATTTCGCGAGATGACCGAGCGCGACTACAAGGCCACGCTGAACCTGCCGAGAACGGACTTTCCGATGAGGGCCGATCTCGCCCGGCGGGAACCCGAGCAGCTCGCGCGCTGGCAGGCGATGGGTCTCGAAGAAAAGCTCCGCCGGGCCGGCGCGGGCAAGCCTCGGTTCATCCTGCACGACGGCCCTCCCTACGCCAACGGCAACATTCACCTCGGCACTGCGATGAACAAGATCTTGAAGGACTTCGTCGTGCGCAGCCGTTCGATGATGGGCTTGGATGCCCCCTATGTGCCCGGCTGGGACTGTCACGGGCTTCCGATCGAGCAGAAGGTGGATAAGAAGCTCGGCACCAAGAAACGCGACATGGATGTCGTCGCGATCCGCAAGGCCTGCCGCGAGTATGCCGCCAGCTTCATCGAGATCCAGCGCGGGGAGTTCCAACGCCTCGGGGTCGGAGGCGACTGGGAGCATCCCTACACCACCATGAGCCTCTCTTACGAGGCCGAGATCGCCTGGGCCTTCGGAGAGTTCTACAAGAAGGGTCTTGTCTTCCAGGATCTGAAGTCCGTGCGCTGGTGCTTCAGCGACCGGACGGCACTGGCCGAGGCGGAGTTGGAGTATGAGCAGCGGGAAGACCCGGCGATCTACGTAGCGATGCCGATCGATGACCGCGCGAAACTGAATCAGGCATTTGATCCTAAGGACAGGCCGGAAGAACTTCGAAACGCAAATGCGTTCGCTTTGATTTGGACGACGACCCCCTGGACCATTCCCTCGAACCTGGCAATCGCGGTTCATCCCGATGAGTCCTACCAGCTCGTGGCCGCCGGGAACCGGCTCTACATCATCGCCGAGAGGATGACCCCGGCTGTGGCTCAGGCCGTCGGATGGCAGAAATGGAACAGTCATGGTCGGGCGAGAGGGTCTGCTCTGGTCGGCCTTCGCTACAGCCACCCCCTTGCGCGGGAGATGCGCGGCGAGCTGACCCCGGAAGAGGAGACTCGCTCCTTCCGAATCGTCACGGGTGACTACGTCTCGATGGACGCGGGCACGGGTCTGGTTCACACCGCACCGGGAGCCGGCGAGGACGATTTTCAGACCGGGAAACGCGAGAACCTGCCCATTCTCTCCCCGGTCGACGAGGCCGGGCGTTTTACCGCTGCGGTTCCCAAGTACGCGGGAAAGAAAGTCCTCGACGCGAACCCGGAAATCGTGGAGGACCTGCGATCTGCCGGCGTGCTGCTCCACGTGGACCCGAAGTTCCGCCACGAATATCCTCACTGCTGGCGCTGCAAGAGGCCGGTCATCTTCCGTGCGACGGTCCAGTGGTTCATCCGGATGGACGAGGAGAGGCTCAACATCAGGCAACGGGCGCTGGAGGCCGTCCGCCGCGTGACATGGGTCCCGGCCTGGGGAGAGCAGCGCATCACGGGAATGGTCGAGAACCGGCGCGAGTGGGTGATCTCTCGCCAGCGGCGCTGGGGCTCGCCCATCACGCTGCTCTACGCGGTGCGCCACGGCCAGCGGCAAGAGGTCTATCCGTGGAAGGACTCCGCCGCCGAGCAGAAGAGGTTCTTCGATCACGTCGTCGCGATCATCCGCCGCGATGGAGGAGACGCCTGGTACGCGCGGCCGGTGGAGGAGCTTCTGCCCCCGGACGCCGACCGCCGGGGCTTCGAGAGCTTCGAGAAGGAGACCGACATCCTTGATGTCTGGTTCGACTCTGGCGTTTCTCATCTGGCGGTTCTGCGCTCGGGTGAATGGCCACAGGTTGTCCGCCAGGAGGATGCCCCGCCCGCGGACGTCTACCTGGAGGGGCACGACCAACACCGCGGCTGGTTTCAGTCGTCCCTCTTGACCTCGGTCGCGCTCTTCGGAGACGCACCCTACCGGGAGGTCATTACCCACGGCTTCTTCCAGGATGTCTCGGGCCGAAAGATGTCCAAGTCTCTCGGCAACGTGACCGAGCCTCAAGAAATCATCGACAAGTACGGGGCCGACATCCTGCGCCTCTGGGTCGGCT
>JBOGJN010000083.1:0-5942 GCA_050745445.1 Thermoanaerobaculia bacterium | reverse complement strand
CGATGAAAAACGGCCCGCACCCTCCGCGGTCGCGGTTCGACGCGTTCTCTCACGACTACGACGTGGCTTTGAGTGCCGGGCTTTCGCTCTCGGGAGAGACGCCGGTCTTCTTCGCGGAGCAACGCGTCAAATGGCTGGCCCGGCGCCTGCGAGAGATGGACCTGCATCCCCGCGCCGTCCTCGATTACGGATGCGGCAAGGGCTCCGCGACGCCGTTCTTCTTCGAGCAGCTCCGGGTCGATCGCGTCACCGGAGTGGACGCGTCCGACGGGCTCCTCGAGGTCGCGCGCGCCACCCATTCCTCCGACCGGGTCGCTTTCCTTTCGCGGGCCGCTTACCGGCCGGCGGCGCGAGAGGACCTGGTCTTCTGCAACGGGGTCTTTCACCATGTTGCGCCCTCGGATCGACCGGCGGAGATCTCCGCGATCTTTGAGAGCCTGCGGCCGGGGGGCTTTTTCGCGCTCTGGGAGAACAATCCGTGGAACCCGGCGGCCCGTCTGGTCATGAGCCGGGTCGCATTCGACGCCGACGCGGTGACGCTCACGCCACCCGAGGCGCGCCGACTCGTGCGGCGCGGCGGCTTTGAGGTCATGCGCACCGACTTTCTCTTCATCTTTCCCCGGTTTCTGCGATGGCTGCGTGCGGTGGAGCCGGCGCTCGCCCGGTACCCGTTGGGGGCACAGTACCAGCTGCTGTGCCGCAGACCGGCGGGAGCCGACCGTGGTTGAGGTGCTCTCGGCATTGTTCGCGCTGCACGCGCGCGAAGTCCTCCCGGCTCTCTCGATCGCCGCCGCGGGGGTCGTGGCGTGGCGGCTGCCTCCGGCGGGGATCCGGTCTCTCGACCGATGGCTTTGCTCGCGGAATGCGCCCCTCTTTTTCGGCGCCGCGTCCGCGTTCGTCTATGCATGGATCTGGGCCTCGCTCTCGGGGATCCCCGTCATCCACGATGAGGCGGCCTACGTGCTTCAGGCCCGGATCTTTGCCTCGGGCCGCTGGAGCGCGCCCGCAAGACCGCTGTCGGAGTTCTTCGAGCAGTTCCACGTCTTCGTCACGCCGGTGCTCGCCTCGAAGTACCCGCCGGGGCACTCGCTTCTGTTGATTCCCGGCGTCTGGCTGGGGCTGCCTGGCCTCGTGCCGCTTCTTCTGACGGGTCTGACGGGGGGGTTGCTCTTTGCGCTGGCGCGGCGCCTGTCGAATCCCTGGGCCGCGCTGCTGGCGTGGCTTCTCTGGACGACGAACCGGGGGGACCTGCGTTTCCGGCCCGGGTATTTCTCCGAGGTGACGACGACCGCATTGTGGCTGCTCGGCTGGTGGTTCTTGTGCGAGTGGTGGCGCACGGGAAAGCGGCGCTGGCTCCTGATGCTGGCCGCCTGCGTCGCCTGGGGAGGTCTGACGCGACCGCTGTCCATGCTGGCGTTCGCGCTGCCGGCCGGCGGCCTCGCTCTGCGCCGGGCCTGGACGCTTCGGGCCGTCAGAGACGTTGCACTCGCCGCGTGTCTGGCCTGCGCGATCCTCGGTGTCATTCCCATCTGGAATGCCAAGACGACCGGTCATTGGCAGGTCGACGCGCTCTCGCTGTACTCGAGAACCCACCTGCCCTTTAACCGCCCCGGCTTCGGCCTCGACCCGTCGGCTCCGCAGGTTCCAATGAACCCTGAGCGCCGGCAGTTTGCGCAAGACTTTCGTCCCGTGCACGCCGCTCACACCGTCGCGGCGTTGCCTCGGATTCTGGGCGATCGGCTCCTTGCGATCGGCACGGACGCGTGGGGCGGTTTCCGCGTTCTTCTCGTCCCCCTCTTTGTCGTTGGTCTCTTGGTGCTGCCCGCGGAGGCCATCCTGGCGATTGCGACCTGTGCGCTGCTGGTCGTCTTTCACCTGGTTCTTGCACAGAAACCGCAGTGGACCCTCTACTATCTGGAGGTGCAGCCGGTGCTGGCGTTCGCGACGGCCGCCGGAGTCTGGAAGGCGATCACGCTTCTCTCGACGCGGCAAGCGGTCAAGAGCGGCGAGCCGCCCCGCGAAGTCGCCCGGGCTGGTCGTCCCGAGTTGGTCGTCCTGGTTCTGTCCGTCGCGTGCCTCGGCTTCTGGTGGAACGCCATCGGCCAGGCACGTCTTCAAAAAGAACAGGCCTGTGCCTACCAGTTCGCGTTCCGCTCTCTGGTGGATCGGATCCCGGAGCCGCGTTCCATCGTGTTTGTGAAATACGGGGCAGACCATCCGAACGCGCTGAGCCTCGTCGCCAACGAGCCGGATCTTGCACGCGCCCGAATTTGGCTTGCATTGGATCACGGGCAGGACAACACGCGACTGGCACGCCTCGCGCCGGAGCGCGCCACCTACCTTTACGACGAGACGTCCCGCCGTCTGGTTCGCCTCTCCGGCGGAGGGCGGAGCTCATGACTGCCGTCCAGACGGTCGAATCGGCTTGCCCGGTCTGCCGGGGGGCTCCCGCCGAGGAGCATGCGCGGGGCAAAGACTTCGAGTACGGGACCACGCAGGACCACGAGTGGGTTCTCCGGCTCTGCACGGTGTGCGACGTTGTCTTGCTTTCACCGCGGCCTGCGGACGCGGAGATCGGGCGCATCTACCCCTCGAATTACTACGCCTATGATTTCACCGGAAAAAAGACCCTCGGCTACAGGGTCAAAACACTTCTCGATCGCCGGTCGGCGCGGGCCTATCTCTCTCACACGCGGCCGGGGAGCAACATTCTCGATGTCGGTTGTGGAGACGGAAGGTTGCTGCGGATCTTCGCGGAGCTCGGCGTGGAGAGCGAGCGGCTCTTTGGCATGGAGCTGGATGCGCAGGCGGTCGCCTCTGCGCAGAGCCGGGGTCTTCGAGTCGTGCGGGGGCGTGTGGAAGACGCGGACTACGATCCCGGCTTTTTCGGTCTCGCGGTGCTGCAGCAGGTCCTCGAGCACGTTTCGGACCCGCGGGCGGTGATCGAGAAGCTGCACAGAATCCTGGAGCCTGGTGGCTGTGCGATCTTCGAAACCCCCAACACCGCCTCCTGGGACCATGCTCTGTTTCGCCGGAGATACTGGGGTGGATACCACATTCCGCGGCATTTCTTTCTGTTCCGTCCGGCCTCGCTGACGCGCCTGCTTTTGGCGTGCGGGTTCGAGGTCGTCGAAGTTTGCTTTCTGGCCAGTCCATCCTTTTGGGTTCAGTCGGTCCACCACGCATTGGCGGAGCGAGGCTTTCCCGCGGGAGTCCTGCGTTTCTTCGACCCTCACCTGCCAAGCCCTCTGGCTCTGGCTCTGTTTACGGGACTCGACGCGATCGGTAAGGTCCTGCATGTCACTTCCAATATGCGTTTGATCGCCGTCAGGAGATGAGTCCAGTGGGCGAGTCGCGCCGCGACGCGTTCCTGCGCGACGGGTTCGTGCAGGTCGCAGGCGGCTGTTCGCGCGATCTGGAATCGATCCGACGTCGCGTCGACGAGCTGGTGGCAAGTCCCGATTCGCCGGCGATCTTCCGGTTTGGCGAGCAGGGGCGAAAGATTCACTACAAGATTCCCCAGCTCGCCGCGCGAGACGGCCAGTTTCTCGCGCTCGCGCAGGACCCGCGGATCGTCTCCGTGGTCGAAGACTTGATCGGGCCCGCACGGGTGTTCCGCGATGTCGTCATCGGGAAGCCGCCGGTTGCGGGCACCGTCGTCCACTACCACCAGGACGCTGCCTACTGGGACGTCGATCGGCCTGAAAGAGTTCTCTCTGCGTGGATTGCGTTGGACGACGCGCCGGAGCAAGCGGGGTGCCTTCGGGTCCTGCCGGGGAGTCATCGTGAGACGATCGCGCATCGGATGACCGTTGGCGGCCGAAAGCTGCCCGCCCCGATCGCGGCGGTGCTGCGCCGAGCGATTTCGTTGACGGGAACCGGGGACAACCCGCGGAGGTGGCGGGAGAGGGCGCTGGCTCGCGCCAAGAGGATCGTGCTCGGAAGCGCAACCCGGCTGATACCGGCGCTCAATGACTTGAACGAGCTGCGGATCGAATCCGGCGCGATCGCGGCGGAGCGCAGCTTGCCGATCCCCGCTCAGGCCGGGGACGTGATCTTTTTCAGCAGCCGCCTCATCCACGGCAGCGGACCAAACGTCGGGAGCCACGAACGACGCGCCTACATCGTCTCTTACATGAGTGAGCAGTGCCGTGTGCCGGGTCACCCGTCTTCCGACTTTCTGCCGGCCCGGGCGCCGGTGCCGCGGCCCTTATAATCGGTTGCCTTGAAGCAGTCCCGCTACGCCGAAGCCGGCGTGGACATCGACGCCAAGGCGAAGACTCTGGCCCGCGCCCGAGCCGCGATCCGCTCGACTTTTACGCCGCAGGTGCTGGGAGATATCGGAGGCTTCGGGGGGCTCTACCAGCCCGACTTCTCGAACTACCGGGAGCCTGTGCTCGTGGCTTCGACGGACGGCGTGGGAACCAAGTTGCGCGTGGCGATCGAGACGGGACGTCACGACACCTGCGGCGCCGACCTCGTGAACCACTGTGTCAACGACATCCTGGTGCAAGGCGCGAGGCCTCTCTTTTTTCTGGACTACATCGCGACGGGCAAAGTCGAGCCCGGCGTGGTCGAGAAGGTGATCGAAGGAATCGCCCGAGGCTGTCGGGAAAACGGCACGGCCTTGCTCGGGGGCGAAACCGCGGAGATGCCGGGGTTCTACGCGCCCGGGGAGTACGACGTGGCCGGGACGATCGTGGGCGTCGTCGAGCGCGAGAAGGTGCTGGACGGTTCCCGCGTCCAATCGGGGGATTTGGTCCTGGGTCTGCCGTCGGCCGGTCTGCACACCAACGGGTATTCTCTGGCGCGGAAGGTCTTCTTCGAGGAGCTCGGCAGAAAGCCCAAAGACCGGTTGCCGGAACTGGGCTCGGAGTCGATTGCGGACGCGTTGCTGGCGCCCCATCTCTCCTATGCGAAGGCGCTGGCGCCGCTGCTTGCCGAGGACCTCGCACACGGCATGGCGCACATAACGGGAGGTGGCTTCTACGACAACATCCCGCGCGTGTTGCCGGAGGGGCTCGATGTCGTGCTGCGTTCGGGCTCCTGGCCCGTGCTTCCGATCTTTCAAATGATTGAAGGGGAGGGACGCGTTTCGTTCGAGGAGATGCATCGCGTCTTCAACATGGGGATCGGCATGGTCGTCTTCGTCGCCGCGGCCGATCTCTCGCGGGTCTCGAAGATCTGGGCGGAGGCGGGGCAGCGTTGGTTCGCAATCGGCAACGTTGTGCCTGGTAGCCGTCGTGTCGTTATCGAAGCCCCTCCGGCCTAGAGGCCGCCCGTGGTTGTTACCGACAAGCTCTCAGCTCTCAGCCGTCAGCTCTCAGCTTGTGAGGCCCGGCTGACAGCTGAAAGCTAATAGCTGACAGCTTGGCGAAACATCGCCTCGCCATCCTCCTCTCCGGGCGGGGCTCGAACTTCGAAGCCCTGGCGGATGCGGTCGCGCAGGGTCGCATCCCGAGGACGGAGATCGTGGCCGTGATATCCGACGTTCCGGAGGCGAGGGGTCTGGCGCGCGCACGGGAGCGCAATCTCCCGGCCCACCTGGTGGACGGACGCAAGCACGCCAACCGCCGGGAGCACGAGGCGGAGATCCTGAGAATCCTGGAGTCGGCCCGGCCCGACTTGATCTGCCTAGCGGGCTATATGCGTCTTCTCTCCCCCGAGTTCGTCGGCCGCTACCGGGGAAGGATCCTCAACATCCATCCGGCCCTTCTGCCCATGTTCCCCGGGCTCCACGCGCAGAGGCGGGCTTTGGAGGCCGGAGAGCCTGTCTCCGGCTGCACGGTCCACTTCGTGGACGAGGGAACCGACGCGGGACCGATCATTCTTCAGCGCAAGGTGCCCGTCCTGCCCGGGGACACGGCGGAAAGCCTCTCGGCGAGGATCCTGGAGCAGGAGCATCTGGCCTACCCTGAAGCCGTCGCCCGCGTGCTCGCGGG
>JBOGJN010000082.1:0-5585 GCA_050745445.1 Thermoanaerobaculia bacterium | reverse complement strand
TCTCCGCGATGATCTTCGAGGATGCAGCGAGAAAGGAGAGACCAATGAAAACGCACTCCACCATTCTCACCTGCATGACGCTTTTGCTTGGGATTGCGTTATCGGCCCGAGCCCAGACGGAGATACCGAAGCCCGCGCCCGAGCTAAAGAAACTCGACTACTTCGCCGGCACGTGGACCGCGGAAGGCGAGATAAAGCCGGGGCCGATGGGCCCGGGCGGCAAATTCACAGGAACAAACCGCGTCCAGTGGATGGACGGTGGATTCTTCCTGGTGACCCACTCCGAGTTCAATGGTGCCATGGGCAAAGGTACCGAAACGTCTTACATGGGCTACGACAGCAACGACAAGATGTACACCTATGACTCCTTCAACAGCCTGGGAGGAGCTGACCACGCCAAAGGCAATGTGGACGAAAACACTTGGACCTGGCAGAGCGAGACAAGGATGGGCCGACAGACCATGAGAGGACGACTCACCATCAAGGTGCTTTCGGCCACTGCCTACAACTTCAGGTTCGAAACGTCTCCCGATGGCACCACCTGGACCACCGTACTTGTAGGCAAAGACACGAAGAAATAGATAGCTGCCGGCTCTCCACTCCTCGATGATCCTCAGCTCTCGGCGATGATCTTCAGCTCGATCGATATCGGAACCGGAAGCGCGACGACGCCGACGGTCGTTCTCGTCGGTCGGATCGTCTCGAAGTACTGCCCGTAAACGCGATTGAACGCGGCGAAGTCGCGGTCGATATTCGTCAGAAAGACCGTCACGTCGACCACCTTCTCGAGCGAGCTCCCAGCGTCCTCGAGAATCGCCTTCACGTTCTCGATGCACGAGCGCGTCTGCGCCTCGATGCCTTCGGGAACTTTCTCGGTCTCCCCATGCCGCGGGCCGATCCCGGAAAGGAAGAGCAGATTCCCGAGCCGGCGAGCGTGCGGATAGGGACCGAGGGGCCGCGGCGCTCGGGAGGAAACGATGGCCTGGTTCCTCGGGGAGGGATTCACGCCGCATATACTACTCGGGAGGGTCACCATGGAATCGAAGGCGCTGAATTTCGAGCGGTGGATCGACGAGCACCGGAGCTTCCTCAAGCCGCCGGTGTGCAACAAGAAGGTCTTCGAGGAAGACGATTTCATCGTCATGGTCGTCGGCGGGCCGAACAACCGCAAGGACTACCACATCGACGAGGGACCCGAGTTCTTCTATCAGCTCGAAGGCGAGATGGTCCTCAAGACGATCCAGGGCGGGAAGGTCGTGGACATCCCGATTCGCGCCGGCGAGATCTTTCTCCTTCCGGGGCGCACGCCCCATTCACCCCAGCGGATGCCGAATTCCGTGGGTCTCGTCATCGAACGCAAGCGGCTCCCGCACGAGAAGGACGGGCTCCAGTGGTATTGCGACAAGTGCACTTCCTTGCTGTACGAAGAGTTCTTCACTCTCAAGAATGTCGAAAAGGATTTTCCGCCCATCTTCGACCGGTTCTTCGGCGACGAGAAGAAGCGCACCTGCAAGAAGTGCGGCACGGTGATGCCCGCGCCGATCCGCTGACTTGCTGAAGATCGACGTCCATACCCACATCCTTCCGGAGAAGCTGCCCGACTTGCGGAAGGTCCCAGGAGGCGAGAGGTTCGTTCGCATCGAGCATGACGCGCCCGGCCGCGCGCGAATGATCGTCAACGGGGCCTTGTTCCGCGAGATCGAAAGCAACAGCTGGCATGTCGAGGCGCGGCTGGCCGAATGCGATGCTGTGGGCGTCGACGTGCAGGTGCTCTCGACGGTGCCGGTCATGTTCAGCTACTGGGCCGAGCCGGATCCGGCGCTCGACCTCGCGAGGCGCCTGAACGACCACCTCGCCGAGATCGTGGCCGCGCACCCGGCGCGTTTCGCCGGTCTCGGAACGATCCCGATGCAGAGCCCCGACCTGGCGATTCGGGAGCTCGAGCGCTGCGCGCGGGACCTCGGGCTCTCGGGGGTCGAGATCGGCTCGAACGTCAACGGGGCGAACCTCGACAGCCCGGAGCTCTTTCCGATCTTCGAGGCGGCGGCGGCGCTTGACGCCGCCGTTTTCGTCCACCCGTGGGAGATGGCCGGCCGGGATCGGATGACCCGTTACTGGCTCCCGTGGCTCGTCGGGATGCCCGCGGAGGTTTCTCTCGCGATCTGCTCGCTCATCTTCGGCGGCGTGCTCGAGAGGCTGCCAGCCCTGCGGATCGCGTTCGCGCACGGCGGCGGCGCTTTTCCGGCGACGATCGGGCGAATCGTCCGCGGCTTCGAGGCGCGGCCCGACCTGTGCGCCGTTTCCAACGACGTTTCCCCGCGGGAGTATCTGCGGCGGATCTACGTCGACTCGCTCGTGCACGATCCGTTGATGCTGCGCTACCTCGTGGACCTGATGGGCCCCGATCGGATCGCCCTCGGCAGCGACTATCCCTTCCCTCTCGGCGAGGCTCGCGCGGGGGAGCTGATCGATTCGTGCGGATTCCCGGAGGAGACCCGCGCGCGGCTGCTGCACGGCACGGCGCTCGAGTGGCTGGGCCTTCCTGCGGACCGCTTCGGCGGCGCCGGATAAGCGGTGAACGAGCCGTTCCAGCCCGGACGCGACTTCGCGGTCGCCCTGGATCGAGGCGACCCGCTCCGGCGGTTGCGAGACGAATTCCACATTCCCAGGGGCGAAAACGGCGAGGAAGAAATCTACTTCGCCGGCAATTCGCTGGGGCTCCTCCCGAAGAGAACTCCGCAGTACGTCGACGAGGAGCTCACGAAGTGGAAGCGGCTCGCCGTCAAGGCGCATTTCTCGGGGGAGAACCCATGGATGCCCTACCACGAGCTCCTCGCGGAGCCGATGGCCCGGCTGGTGGGCGCCTCCCCGACCGAAGTCGTGACGATGAACTCGCTCAGCGTCAACCTTCACCTGATGATGGCAAGCTTCTACCGGCCTACCCGCGAGCGGCATCGGATTCTCCTCGAGGATCGTGCGTTCCCCTCGGACGACTATGCTGTCGAGTCTCAGGCCGTCTTCCATGGATTCGACCCGGCCGAAGCCCTCGTGCGGCTGCGGCCCCGCAAGGGAGAGCACTCCATCGATACCGCGCACGTCGCCCAAGTCCTCGAACGCGAGGGTGAGTCGATCGCCCTGGTCCTGCTTCCGGGAGTCCAGTACTACACGGGCGAGGCTTTCGAGATCGAGGCGATTACGCGATTCGCGCACGGGAAAGGGTGTGTCGTCGGCTTCGACCTGGCTCACGCGGCCGGAAACCTGGTCCTGCGCCTCCACGAGTGGAACGTGGACTTCGCCGTCTGGTGCACCTACAAGTACCTGAACTCGGGCCCGGGCTCGGTGGGCGGCTGCTTCGTCCACGAGCGGCTCGGCATGCAACAGGATCTGCCGCGTCTGGCCGGCTGGTGGGGCCACGACAAGGAATCACGCTTCCGGATGGAGCCCGGATTTCGACCGATCCCCGGCGCGGAAGGATGGCAGCTCTCGAACCCTCCGATCCTCTCGCTCGCGGCCATTCGCGCTTCCCTCGACGTCTTCATGGAAGCGGGGGGAATGGAGCCGCTGCGGGAAAAATCGCTCCGCCTCACGGCCTATCTCGAATGGCTGCTTCAGCGGGAAATCGGCGATTCGGTCGAGATCCTCACCCCCGGGGACCCGCGTCGGAGGGGATGCCAGCTCTCGATTCGCGTGAAGTCGAAGGTCTCGGGAAGAACCATCTTCGAAAAACTCGAAGCATCCGGAGTCGCCTGCGACTGGCGAGAGCCGGACGTGATTCGGGTGGCACCCGTCCCCCTCTACAACCGGTACGAGGAGGCCCACCGCTTCGTCGAGATTCTTCGGAACGCGCTGTGAGAGTTGCGCCCACGCGGAAGGCAGGAGGAGTGGGTCCGGTCAGCTCCCCCCTCACCCTGACCCTCTCCCCCCGTTGGGGGGAGAGGGAAATTGCCAGGAGCAGCACATCTCCCCCTATTGAAAGCCGCGCTCACCCAACAGGTCCCCCTCTCCCGGCGGGAGAGGGTTGGGGTGAGGGGCGCTTCGCTGGATCTCGAGCAGTGCCGAACTAGTCTGCAAGCACCGCTGTGAGAACACCCCGCGACACCCCCGAGATCACGCTCGTCGGCGCCGGTCTCGCCGGCTCTCTCCTGGCGATCTTTCTGGCCAGGCGCGGCTACCGCGTGACGCTCCTCGAGCGCCGCCCCGATCCCCGGAAGACCGCGGCGTCTATGTCAGCCGGGCGCTCCATCAACCTGGCCCTCGCCAATCGCGGCATCTCCGCGCTCGAAGAGGTCGGCGTGATGGAGAGCCTCCGGCCCGCGCTCATTCCGATGGCCGGGAGGATGCTTCACGACGAGGAAGGACGACTCCGGCTGATCCCCTACGGGAACAAGCCGCATGAAGTCATCTACTCGGTTTCGCGCGAGGGCTTGAACTCGCTTCTCTTGAATGCCGCCGAATCGACCGGCGGAGTCTCGATCCGGTTCGCGGAGACGGTCCGCGGCGTCGATTTCGCGGACCGTAAGGTGCGCTTCCTGGCCGGGGAAGATCCCGAGCCGCAGACGACACGCTACGACGTTCTCATCGGGACGGATGGAAGCGCCTCGGCGGTCCGCGCCGCGATCCTGGAACGGACAGGCGGACGGCTCGACGAGGAGCCGCTCGGCCACGGGTACAAGGAGCTGACGATCCCCGCGGCAGACGGAGGCGAAGGCGGCGGCCGGTTTCGGATGGAGAAGAACGCCCTGCACATCTGGCCGAGAGGCGAATACATGCTGATCGCGCTCCCCAACGCCGACGGCAGCTTCACCGCGACGCTATTCCTGCCGAATCGGGGAGAAGAAAGCTTCCAGGCCCTGACGACTCCGGAGGCCGTTGACGCGCTCTTCGAACGCCGATTCGCCGACGCGATTCCGCTCATGCCCCGCCTCGGCGAGGACTTCTTCGGAAATCCCACCGGCCATCTGGAGACGATCCGCTGCGAGCCCTGGTCGTTCGAGGATCACGCGCTCGTCCTCGGAGACGCGGCGCATGCGATCGTTCCCTTTCACGGGCAGGGCATGAACGCGGCGTTCGAGGATTGCAGCGGCATCGATCGATGTCTGCGAGATCCGGATCGGCCGTGGAACGAGGTCTTCGCGGAATTCGAAAGGCGTCGCCGGCCCAATACCGACGCAATCGCCGACATGGCCCTGGAAAACTACATCGAGATGCGGTCGACCGTCCGGGAGCCGAAGTTTCAATTGAAGAAGGATCTTTCCTTCCGCCTCGAGGAGAGGCATCCCCGTCGGTTCATCCCCCGCTATTCGATGGTGATGTTCCACACGATTCCCTATGCCGAGGCAAAGTGGCGGGGAGCGATTCAGGAGGGAATCCTCGACGAGTTGACGAGCTGGGCCACGAGCCTCGATCAGGTCGACTTCGCGCGCGCCGACCGACTGATCGCCGAGCGGCTGGGGACTATTTGACCACGCGGAATCTCAAGAAGGCTCCGGTTCCAAGCCACAGCAACATGGTGAACGGCCGGGCCATCGTGGCCCCATGACGCTAGCCGCCGAGGGCGGCGAGCCGGTCCACCAGGTACACGACGC